>CAZOBT010000044.1:6801-12975 GCA_964578025.1 uncultured Rhodocyclaceae bacterium
AGTTTTTGAGCATCTGCAAACCGGTGCGGGCTTGGGCGAAGTCGCTACCTATACCGATAAGATCAAAGCCAGTTGGTTATGGGATGAGCTATACCAAGTGCGTAATATTCGTCCCTCCTTTAACTGGGGCTTATGGGGTGGCTTGTTGTATAGCGCGTTGGATACCTATGTCTTTGGCGGTAAAGCTCCTTGGACATTACGTCATCATGACGACCATAGCCAGCTCAAGCCAGCGGCACAATGTGCCAAAATTAACTACCCCAAACCCGATGGCAAAATCAGCTTTGATCGCTTGTCTTCGGTATTCCTCTCTAGCACCAACCATGAGGAAAACCAGCGTTGCCATTTGACCTTAAAAGATGCCAATGTGCCGTTAAGCGTTAACTTGGCAATGTATGACGCACCCGAGCAGCGTTATTGCCCGGCGGGGGTCTATGAAATTCTGACCGACGGTGAGAGTGGTCAGCCGCGTTTGCAGATCAATGCGCAAAACTGCTTGCACTGCAAAACCTGTGACATTAAAGACCCAACCCAAAATATCAATTGGGTTGTTCCAGAAGGGGGGGGCGGGCCGAACTATCCCAATATGTAAGGCCATCCAGCCCTAAATTTGAAGTGCAAACCCAGTGGCTTGATCTTTCCTAGAGCCATGCCACTGGCGCACTAATCCCAAGCTCAAAACGTATTTTTTAGCAATTGCGATGCTTTTTGCATTGCAAGGGGATTTTTGCATCGTTTTTTCTAGGAGCAACAGCAAAGCAGTACCGCAAAAGCGCGAGTTTTTGCACCCACAACAAGCGTTTTTAAAACGCCTAGGCTCCCGGCAATGACCGGGAGCCATCAACAAAATCAGCAGGAAACACTATTTGGAGGACATCAATGTCTCAAGCTATCTACCAAAAAGTGCGCCAGAACCCGAAATATGCGGTTCTAGTTGCCAAGCGTGGGCGATTTGCCCTGCTTCTTTCTGCCATCGTTTTGCTAACTTATTATGCATTTATGATGGTAGTTGCTTTTAATCCCAGCGTGATTGGTACGCCTTTAGCCGAAGGTGCGACCTTGAGCTGGGGCGTGCCTTTAGGGGCAATCATTATTATTGGTTCTTGGGTATTAACGGCGGTGTACGTTAGCCGTGCCAATGGTGAATTTGATCGTTTAAATGAAGAGTTGATCCGCGAGGCTTCCCGATGAAAATCCGTCACTTATTAGCTGCTTGTGCTGCGGTGGCAATGGCCTCGGCCTTTGCTGGCCCTGCGATGGAAGCCGCCGCTAAACAGCCATTGAACATGACGGCAATCGCCATGTTCTTCGTCTTCGTTGTCTCCACCATGGGGATTACCTACTGGGCGGCAAGCCGTACCAAATCCACCGCTGACTTTTATACCGCTGGTGGTGGTATTACGGGTTTCCAAAACGGCTTGGCGATTGCAGGCGACTACATGTCTGCTGCAACCTTGCTCGGCTTGTCCAGTATGGTGTTCTCCAAAGGCTTAGATGGCTTCATCTTTGCGATTGGCTTCTTCGTTGGTTGGCCTGTCATTTTGTTCTTGATGGCAGAACGCTTGCGTAACCTCGGTCGCTACACCTTTGCCGACATCGCCTCTTACCGTTTAGACCAGACGCAAATCCGCACCTTCTCTGCCGTTGGTTCATTAACCGTGGTTTGCTTCTACTTGATCGTGCAGATGGTCGGTGCTGGGCAGTTGATTAAGCTGTTATTTGGCTTGGATTATGCTGTCGCAGTGACTGTCGTTGGTGTGTTGATGGTAGGTTACGTGACCTTTGGCGGCATGATCGCGACCACTTGGGTGCAGATCATTAAAGCTTGCTTAATGCTGTTCGGCGGTACAACGCTGTTGTTCTTAGCCTTGGGTCAATTCGGCTTTAGCTTAGAAACGATGGCAACGAAGGCTGCGGAAATCCATAAGAGCGGGATCAAGATCATGTCCCCCGGTTCTTTATTGGCTGACCCTGTGTCTGCGGTTTCCATGTCTTTAGGCTTGGTCTTTGGTACGGCTGGCTTGCCCCACATCATGATGCGTTTCTTCACCGTGCCTAACGCGAAAGAAGCCCGTAAATCCGTGGTGGTTGCCAGTGGCTGTATCGGCTTCTTCTTCTTGGTGGTGTGTACCTTAGGTTTAGCCGCGATTGTTATCGTGGGTAGCGATCCTCAATTCTTTGAAGGTGGCAACCTCGGCGGTAAGTTGATCGGTGGCGGCAATATGCCTGTCATGCACTTGGCAAAAGCCTTGGGCGGTGACTTGTTCTTAGGCTTTATGTCAGCAGTAGCTTTCGCCACGATTTTGGCGGTGGTTGCTGGCTTAGCCTTGGCGGGTGCATCTGCGATTGCACACGACATCTATGCTCGTGTATTGCGTAAAGGCACAGCTACCGAAGCCGAAGAAATGCGTGTTTCTAAGGCTGCAACCTTGGCATTGGGTGTCGTTGCCGTGATCTTAGGCATCATGTTTGAGAAGCAAAACGTGGCCTTCTTGGTCGGTTTGACCTTCGGTATCGCCGCTTCTACCAACTTCCCCATCTTGATCCTCTCCATGTACTGGAAGGGTCTGACCACCCGTGGGGCGTTGATCGGCGGCTTGGCTGGCTTGATCTCTGCCGTGACTTTCGTGGTGTTGTCGAAAGCCGTGTGGGTCGTGGTGTTGGGTAATGCTGAACCCATCTTCCCCTACGAGCATCCTGCCTTGTTCTCTATGCCTTTAGCGTTCTTCTTTACTTGGCTGTTCTCTATTACTGACAACAGCAAACGTGCCGAAGCCGAAAAAGCCGCATTTGATGACCAAGAAGTTCGCTCACAAACCGGTATCGGTGCCGCCGCTGCTAGCGCGCACTAATTAAGTTTCATCTCCATCCCATCGTGGATTTTGCCCGGGTGCTGTTAGCCCGGGCATTTTTTTGGCAGAACAAAGTCAGAATAAATCATTTGGTCTATCGTTAGATAACTCATATATAACTTGATTTATATGAGTATTTTTACTTTGGTCTGTCTTTTATTGTTTAAGTAAGTTACTTCTCTACAAACGCCCGTTCGATCACGTAATCACCCGGTGCACCAATATGTGGGGAGATTTTGAAGCCGCGTTTATTCAACATTTCGCAAGAGTCATGCAACATCGCGGGGCTACCGCAAATCATGGCGCGGTCAACGGCTGGGTCGAAGGGGGGCAAGCCAATGTCGGTAAACAATTTGCCACTTTCGACCAAATCAGTGAGGCGGCCTTGGTTGCGGAACGGCTCACGGGTCACGGTTGGGTAATAGATCAATTTTTCGCGCACCTCTTCGCCAAAAAACTCGTTATTTGGCAGTTCGTGGGTAATAAAGTCGGCATACGCCAGTTCGCTCACCGTGCGCACCCCATGAATCAACACAACTTTTTCAAAGCGGGCATAGACCTCGGGGTCTTGAATCACGCTGATAAACGGGGCTAACCCTGTCCCCGTCGACAGCAAATATAAATGCTTGCCCGGCAACAAATCATGCGCCACCAGCATCCCCGTCGGTTTGCGACTGACGATGATCGGATCACCGACCTTCAGATGTTGCAAACGCGAGGTCAACGGGCCGTTTTGCACCTTGATGCTAAAAAATTCCAAATGCTCTTCGTAATTGGGGCTGGCAATACTGTAAGCACGGATCAGCGGACGATTCTCCACCTGCAAACCAATCATCACAAACTGCCCATTTTCAAAACGCAGCCCCGCATCGCGGGTGGTGCGGAAGCTAAATAACTCATCATTCCAATGATGAACGCTGGTAACGGTTTCTACGCCCAAGGTACTAATACTGTGCCACCTTCCCGATAAAAGTAATGCAATCAATGAATTGAGGCGGAGTGTAGGCAAAGCTGCTTTATCTGTAAAATGAGTAATTCTGATAAGTTTTATCGGAAAAATTGCTATGCAAATTACTCTTCATCGGCTTACTTGTTAGCCACCCCCCGCCTACGGCGTACCCCTCCACAGGAGGGGAATTGAAAAGCTCTCGGCCTTCGTAGCCCGGGGGAGCGAAGCGAGTCCGGGGTGGTGTTCCGCAGAGTCAACGTAGATGCCAAATTAAGTTGGTCTAAAACCAGAAGGCAAGGCTGGATAGGCTCTAACGGGTGATTTTATAATTGGTCTTGCATTTACCCCGGACTCGCTTCGCTCCCCCGGGCTACGAAAGCTACATGGTGATGCGGGCGGCGGTTTTTAATTCCCCTCCTCTGGAGGGGTACGCCGTAGGCGGGGGGTGGTTGGTGGGGCGTAGCATGTAGCGGGGTGCTTGGGCTTTTATGCCGCAGAGGCGGGGTTAGGGATTTTGTGATTATTGGGGCTTTGTTCTTATGAAATTTACCCTTCGTCAGCTTGAAGTATTTGTCGCGGTGGCGCGGTGTGGGACGGTGACGCGGGCGGCGGCGGGGGTGGCGTTGTCGCAGTCGGCGACCAGCGCGGCCTTGGGCGAGCTGGAAAAACAGTTTTCTTGCCAACTGTTCGACCGCATTGGCAAAGCCTTATATCTCAATGAATTAGGGCAAAGGCTGTTGCCACGGGCGGTGGAGATTTTGGATCGTGGGGCGGAGATTGAAAGTTTGTTGGCGGGGCAGCAGGGTTGGGGGCGGTTGCGGGTGGGGGCGACCTTAACCATTGGTAATTATTTAGCCACCTTGTTAGTCGCGGATTTTCTGCAACAACATCCCGAAAGCCGCGTGCGCTTGCAGGTGAATAACACGCAAAAAATCGTTGAACAACTGGTGCAGCATGAGTTGGATTTAGGGCTGATCGAAGGCAGTTATCAGCATCCTGATTTGGCGGGCGAAGTGTGGCTGAACGACGAATTAACCATTTTCGCCGCCCCGGATCACCCCTTAACCCAACGCGCCACGGTGAGTCTGAACGATTTGCTGCAAGAAGCATGGATTTTGCGCGAACCGGGTTCTGGCACACGCGAGACCTTTGACCATGCCTTTCATGCTGTCTTGCCACAACTCAATATTCGTTTGGAATTGGAGCATACCGAAGCGATTAAACGCGCCGTGGAAAATCACTTGGGGATTAGCTGCATTTCCAAACTCGCGCTGCGCGAAGCCTTCCAACGCGGCAGCCTCGCCCCAATCCCAACCCCGTGGTTAAATTTACGCCGGGATTTTCATTTGATTTGGCATAAACAAAAATATTTAACGGCGGGGATGAATGCTTTTTTAGAGCTATGCCGCAAGCAACAAACTGAGGATTTTAGCCGTTTGCCAATTCCATAGGCGATAAAACTTATATAGGTGCGATGCCGAGCAGGCAGCCTTGTTGGTGTGGGCAAATAAAGCAACAAAATTCAGTGTGGCGATTGTGCAAGTAACCTGCGTCGCGCCATTGAACTGATTTACCGCTTATTCCCAGACGCACTCACGCTTCCCTAGGCTACAAACTCCTCTCGACTACACTCCTCCAAGAGATAGGCCACTGACCGGTAAGTGATTCCGGTTTCTGCACTGAGGCCAATTTCACAGGTGCGGTTGCTGGAAACGCCGCCGCAACAGCCCTGTAGTTCTTGCCGTACATGACGTAGGGCATGTTGGTTTAATTCTGGGGCGAAAAAGCCACGATCTCCGCCGAAACCACAGCATTTCACGCTGGTCGGCACAATGACTTCTTCAGCACAGGCAGCCAAAATTTGCCGTAATACCGCTGCTTCGCCTTGGCGTTGCGCACTGCAATTGATATGCAAGGCCATCGCTCCGGCTTTTTTGTGTAAGCGCAAACGTGGCAACAACGCGGCAGCGGCAAATTCGGGGAAGTCGTAAATCTGCAGTTGCGGGTGATGCGTGGCGCAATAGGCTTTCATCCGTGCCGTACACGGGCTGGCATCAAGAAGAATGGGGATTTGCGCACGCACCGCCGAGTTGCCGCCCTGCGGTGCGTTTGCCAAGACTGCCGCCAATAAAGCCTGCGCCAGTTGTTCGCTACTATGATCCGCCGCTTCTGCCAAGCCCTTACTGGCTAAGGCTTGCCCACAACAGAGATTATTCACCGCCGTAGGTACAATCGCTTGATAACCCGCGCGTTGCAACAGGGTAATCATTACCTCGGGTAAGCTCGGTTCGTTTGCGGGATTTGCGGCTTGTTCCGGCGTTTGCCCTTGTTCGCCAAAAATCCGCCCGCTACAGGTGGGAAAGTAGATCACTG
>CAZOBT010000045.1:0-12572 GCA_964578025.1 uncultured Rhodocyclaceae bacterium
AATTTTGACTCTGCCCAATTCATTAAATCCCCCGCCGAATGGAAAGCCATTCCCGGTAGTTTAGAGGCGATTGCACGGCTGCATCAGGCAGGCTATCGCATTGTCGTAGCAACGAATCAATCGGGGATTGGGCGGGGTTTGTTTGATATGGACACCCTCAATGCCATGCACGAAAAGATGCACAAAGAAGTGAATGCGGTGGGTGGGCATATTGATGCGATTTTTTATTGCCCACATACCAGCGAAATGCAGTGTGATTGCCGCAAACCCAAACCCGGCATGTTCCGTCGCATTGCGACTTGCTTAAATGCCGACATGAAAGGCGTGGCAACAGTGGGTGATTCCTTGCGTGATCTACAAGCTGGCGCAGCGGTTGGGTGTCGCCCGATGCTGGTGTTAACCGGGAAGGGCGAAAAAACCTTTGCCGAGGGCAATTTACCCGAAGGGACGCAAGTCTTTGCTGACCTTGCGGCCTGTGTTGATTACCTCTTGCAAGCCGAGGAGTAAGCCATGTCTGCGCTATTTGCTTTGCTCCGCTCGGTTGTCTATTTCTTGCTGCAACTGGTATTCACCCCCGTTTTTGTCACCGTTTTTCTCTGCTTTTTCTGGTTGCCTTTGTACCAACGTCACTTGTTTTGCCGGGGCTGGGTTTGGACGACGTTATGGCTGATTAAGCATGTTTTAGGCATTACCTACCGCATCGAAGGGGCAGAAAATATCCCAGCAGGGGCGTGTGTTGTCATGTCCAAGCATCAATCAGCATGGGAAACGATAGGCTTGCAGCAGGTGTTTTTAGGCTCGGTGTTTGTGCTGAAAAAGGAATTACATTGGATTCCTTTCTTTGGTTGGGCCTTGGCCTTAAACCCCATGATTGCGATTAACCGCGCCGCGCAACGCGATGCTTTAAAGCTCTTAGCCAATTTAGGGAAAGCGCGTTTGCAAGCCGGGTATCGGGTGGTGATTTACCCCGAAGGGACTCGTGTTGCTCCCGGTGTGCATGGCGAATACAAACGTGGTGGCGCATTTTTAGCGAAACAAAGCGGTTATCCAGTTGTTCCGGTTGCCTTAGATGCAGGTGAGTTATGGCCGAAAAATGCCTTTATTAAAACGCCGGGTGTGATTACGGTAAGCATCGGCGCGGCGATTGCCCCAGAAGGCCGGACGACCGAGCAAATTACCCGTGAAGCGGAAACGTGGATCGAAAACGAAATGCAGCGCATTTCCCCACATCGTTACCCCGCTGCCTAATGCCATGCCCTCGGCAGTTGCTGGCGTTCCCGGACAACTTAGGCAGATTCGTTTTGCGGATCAAGTCGAAGACACACCGTATCGCTTGATCCGCCGCCAACGCCAACATATCGGCTTGCGCGTAAATGCCGAGGGCTTAGTGGTAATTGCCGCGCCGCTTGTGCCATTAACGGCAATTGAAGCGGCGTTAATGGCAAATCAAGCATGGATTTTGCAGCAACTGCAACAACATCAAACCGCTGTCCCCTTGCCCGAATTGCGTGTGCAAGATGGCTTGGAATTTCCTTTATTAGGGCAAACTTGCCGCCTGCGGATTCTGCCCAGCCAACAACGCCGTGCTTGTCAGGTGGTGTGGCAGCCCGATTTACGGCAACTCACCTTAATTGCCGCCCCACAGCTCAGTGTGGAGGCATTGCTCAAACATTTTCTTCGCGCCGTCCAAACGCAAGCCTTAGCCATTTTGCAGCAACGCCTTGATCTCTATGGGCAAAAAATGGGGCTGTCGCCATTGCCCCCTTTATCCTTAACCGCCGCCAAAACCCGCTGGGGCAGTTGCAGCACACGCGGCATCCGCCTGCATTGGCAGTTAATCCATAGCTCCTTGGAGTTGCTGGATTATGTGGTGGTGCATGAACTGGCGCATTTACGCGAAATGAACCACAGCCCCAAATTCTGGGCAATCGTCGCCGAGTTCTACCCAACCTGGCGCGAAGCCCGCCTCGCCCTCCGCGACATCGCAGGCAAACTGCCAAGATTTACGGCGTAATTGTTTGGACTAATATACCTAAAGCCGATAAGCCTACAGACGACAGCCATCCCCATCTCATTGGATCGAACATCTGTGATTTAAGCCATGCGTTTGATCTGTTAGCCACCATGCCCAGTGATTTTATGCAGGATGGGCGCATGGATAGCTTGCCGCAGGAGCGGGAAACGTGGCTGTAAGTTTGCGTTATTTGCTGGAAAATTGGGCTACCCCATAATCAACAACCCTATAAGCATAATGACAAAATAATTTTTGTCGGCTATTCTGCACTCCTTGAATATCTTTTTTGAATATTTTTAACGGAGCGATATGATGAAAAAGATGCAAGGTTTTACCCTCGTTGAGGTTTCCATCGTCTTGGTGATTATTGGCCTGATGTTGGGTGGGATGTTGAAGGGACAGGAGTTGATTGACAATGCCAAAGTCAAAAATTTGGCGGCGGATTTTCGTAATGTGCCAGTGTTGATTTATGCCTACCAAGACAAATACCGTGCGATTCCGGGCGATGACAGCAGCGTTGATTTTCGTATTACTGGCGCGACCAAAGCCAGCACCCCTGCGACTTGTGGCGGCGGCAGTGCGAGTTGTTTGGGCAATGGGCAACTCGATGGCGCATGGAATAGCAGCACAGCGAGCGATGAAACTTTCCTCTTTTGGCAACATGTGCGCTTGGCGGGCTTAACCGCAGGGAGCACCGATACCAGTGCCAGCGCGTATTTACCGCGCCATGCCGGGGGCGGTTTGTTTGGGATTGAAGGTGGCAATGCACATTTGATTAAAGATGCGACTGCCAATGCCACGACGTATTTAGCGGGGAGTTACATTGCCTGTGCGCAAGGTGTCGCGGGCAAACTTGCCAAGCAACTCGACATCACCGTGGATGATGGCAATCCCCAAAGCGGCAATGTGCGCATCATTAGTGACAATCACACACGCGGCAATGTGGCCTTAGCGGTCAGCAGCATTGATGATGCAACAGCGTATACGGTATGTCAGGGCTTTTAAGGCGTTAATTTTAAGGTGTTAACACAGTAAGCCATTGAGGCGTTGGTGTAAGCGCAGAACAAGAATCTGCTACCAACGCCAAGTATCAATAGATTGGTCATTTTGAGAACTTTTGAGTACCAATCCATCGGTGGTTAAACTGCATCATTGTTTGAGCGAAGCTACTCTAGGCTACAACACTGCTAAGGCCGCTTTTACGGCATCAGCAAAAACTTTACAGGCCGCATTACTGGCTTTTTGGACGGCGACTTTTTCTTTAACACGGCAGGCTAATAAGGTGATTTTGAGTGTTTCTTTTTCATCCTCCAGTTGCGCCTGCATTTCTTCATCGTTGATTTCCCCTAATAGCCGAGCATCGGCAATGGCTTCGAGGGCTTCGCGTTCTTCGGCGAGGGCGGCTTTGACGCAATTTTGTACTTTGGGCCATTCGGCAGACAACACATCCCCGGCAGCTCCTGCCATGCCATCCAGTACCGCGCTAATATCAAATGCCATGATCTTTTCTCCTGTAATTTGTTGTTATTCCTTGCTGTCTTTGCTGGAATTTTTATCATCACCATCTAAGTTTTTGGCATATTCCGCGCTGGCGGCAGCGGCAAAGAGCCGGATGAAACGTTTGCGGTCAAGTTTGGCAATTCCATCAGAATAATTGTCTCGTGCCTTATGCGCTTCTTTGTACTTTTCCCAGAGTTGCAAAATCGCTTCGGAAATTTCGGTCGATTCTTTATTTAAGGCTCTGGCTTTATTGCGCGTAACCAATGACTGAATATCGGTTTCGATTTCTACATATTGCGCACTGAATTTTGTATAAGCCCGTTGGCTGGCAGGGGTTTCTAGCAAATCACCATAGAAACGATCCAATTTTTTGCCAACACGCAAAATTTCTTCAAACGCGACCGAATCGTAATCAGCCACTAACTTGATAGTGCACGCGCTGAGGGCAAGGCTAGTGAATAACAAAATCACTAATTGCCAAACGACTTTTGAGAGGGAATGTGTGGCTGTGTATCGCGTAAACATCAAGCAGCTCCTTTATGGCTAACCATGACAGCACAGGAAAATAAAGGACTCCACTGTACTCCAAGATGCCAACACACCAATAGGCGATCTTGGGGGCAATCCATAAAGCAAGCTGCAATTATTTTGTCATTTCTAATGAAAAAATAATTTTTAGCAATTGTAAGTAAACGCAACGGTACAACGGAGCCTGAAAAAAGCGGGGGATAATTTGTTGATAAGTGCTTATCTATGCCAACAACTTATTACTGCCATGAATGCCCTTTTATTCAATCTGCCAGCAGAATCAGATAGCGAAATCGAGATTTTGCGGCAAAAAACGGCCTTACTCTATCGCAATGCCCCGGTGTCGCTTGTGGCGAATATGGTCAATGCCAGCCTTTTAGGGTATCTCAATCATCATCAAGGTATGGATGCAGCAGTCATCCTACAATGGTGTGGGTTGATGTTATCAATTCTGCTGGGGCGTGCAGGTTTAGTTTATTGGTATCAGCAAACAGAAGAAAGTAAGCGTCGAGACGGTCAGTGGTTACGTTGGTATTTGCTAGGGGTCTTGGTAACGGCGAGTACTTGGGGAACAGGGGCGGCCTTGTTTATGTGGAATGCTACAGAACCGGTGTACCTGTTTACTGCCCTTGTATTAAGTGGCACGTTGGCGGGTGGTGTGGCCGTGCTTGGCATCTTATTTCATGTGTATTTGGTGTTTGCTGTCCCGATTTTAGTGCCAATGATGTTGGTAGTGCTGATTCAGGCCAACAGTGTGTTGCATTGGACATTTATTGCTATGACCACGCTTTTTTTTACCATTGTGATTAAGGGCGCGTATTCCGTCCATCAGACCTTAGATACCGCCTTACGCTTGCGTTTAGAACAATTGGGTTTGTTACACCGGGTTGAACTGGCGCGGGATGCCGCAGAAACGGCCTTGGCGGCAGCTCGGCAAAAAGATGTCGAATTGACCGAAAGCGAAGAGCGTTATCGCTTGATCTTGCAACATTCACCAACAGGGATTTTGCATTTTGATAAGCACTTAGTGATTAACTACTGCAATGACCGTTTTGCAGAAATTATTCGTGCGCAGAAAGAGTTGGTCTTGGGGTTAGATATGAAAACCTTAAAGGATCAGCGCGTTCTGGAGTGTTTTCAAACGGCCTTAGCGGGCAAAACTGCCTCGTATGAAGGCGAGTATGTGACGACCTTTTCAAATCAGCGGCTGTGGGTATCGATTTCTGCCTCGCCAGTGCTCGGTGCGCGCCACCAGATCGGTGGGGCGGTGGCGATTGTGGAAGATATTACCGAGCGCGTCGAAATGTTGGCGCAACTTGAAGAGCATCGGCAAAACCTTGAATCATTAGTGATGCAACGCACAGCGGATTTGCTTCATGCGCGTGACGCAGCGGAGGCCGCCAATGTGGCAAAAAGTGCGTTCCTTGCCAATATGTCACATGAAATTCGGACTCCGTTAAATGCGATTACCGGGTTAACCCATATGTTGCGCCATGAAGGGTTGTCGCTACGACAAAGTAATTTGCTGAATAAACTTGAAGGCGCGGGGGGGCATTTGTTAAATATCATCAATGCCATCCTTGAGCTGAGCAAAATTGAAGCCGGGAAATTTACCTTAGAAGAGCAAGCCTTGCATTTGCCGACCGTGGTACAGGTTGTTGTTGATATGGTGCAAGAGCGGGCGCAGAGTAAGGGCTTACATATCAATATTGTGCTTGATACGTTGCCGAATAATCTCTTGGGCGACAGTACTCGTTTGCAACAGGCGTTATTGAATTATCTGAATAATGCGGTGAAATTTACTGAGCATGGACAAATTACGCTAAAAGTGATGCAAGAAGCTGAGGATGCAGGCAGCTTTCTTTTGCGTTTTTCGGTGAGTGATACGGGGATTGGCATTGCGCCAGAAGCTCTTGGGCGTTTGTTTAGTATGTTTGAGCAAGCCGACAATAGTATGACGAGGAAATATGGCGGAACAGGTTTAGGGCTTGCGATTACCAAAAAGCTGGCACAACTGATGGGGGGTGATGCTGGGGCATATAGTGTATTGGGGCACGGCAGTACATTTTGGTTTACAGCGCGAGTACGCAAAAGCAGCGGTCAGACATCTTCCTCGACGCGTCTGCTAAGTGCCGAACAAGCGATACATTGTTTAAGCCAACATTTTGCACAACAACCTGTTCTCTTAGTGGAAGATGAAGCGGTGAATCGTGAAATCAGCCGTTGGTGTTTAGAAGAGGCCAAGTTGCTTGTTGATACGGCTGAGGATGGGGCAACTGCCGTCAGAATGGTGCAAAAGAAAACTTACGCTGCCATTTTTATGGATATGCAAATGCCCGTGATGGATGGTTTAGAAGCAACACAACACATTCGCGCCCTGCCACAAGGTCAAACCATCCCAATTATTGCGATGACTGCTAATGCATTTGCCGAAGACCGTGATAAATGCCTTGCGGCAGGGATGAATGATTTTATTGCCAAGCCCGTGAGTCCCAATGTGCTTTACGCCACGCTATTGAAGTGGTTACAAGTAGAAAAATAGTTTGGTCTATGGCTTAATTAGCTATAAAAATTATGCTTAATTAAGCATTTTCTTATTTGGTCTATTTTTTATGGGTTTTTTGCACAGGAGAGAGAACATGTTCAAAACCAAAGCATTACCCACACAACAAGGTGAGCAGGGTGGCTTCACTTTGATCGAATTGGTTGTTGTCATTGTTATTCTTGGCATTCTGGCAGCAACCGCATTACCAAAATTTGTTGACCTAGGGTCAGATGCGCGCAAAGCAGCAGTGCAAGCATTGGCGGGGTCAATGCGCTCAAGCGTACCAATGGCCTATGCCAAATGTTTGAATGATGGTGTGACTTGTAAAGCAAGCATTGCCTATACCAGTGGAGGTAGTTCTTCACAACAACTGACGATCAACGGCAAAGTGATTTATTTTCACTATGGCTATCCCATTGGTTGGGTCAATGGAATTGGCAATCTCACCGATTACACTGGCTTCACAGAGCTTGCTTATGTCACGGGTAGTTGGACTGGGGTGTTCACCAAGGATGGGGCAGCGGATAACAGTAAGTGCCGCGTTGAATATAAGTTGGACAGTGCTGGCACAACCCCGCCAACGATTACGGCTTTGACGGAAACATGTTGAGTTTGTTACCCCTCGTTTTTTCTTCTTAATCCCTTGTGTCTATTGAACAAATTTTTTTGTGCACTGCACAAAAAATAGTTGACTTCAACAATAGCAGTCCTATAATCAAGCTCATTGTTGCAGCGCACAATAAACTAACAAATGTGGTTTGTAGTGGGTTTGCCCAGGTTTCCCCGTAATTTACTTTGATTGATTAACTACTTAGGAGCACTGCTATGTTTAACACTCCCGAACAATTCGCTATGGCTAACAAAGCTGCCGTTGATTCTTTATTGTCTTTAGCTAACGCTGCATTGGCTTCTGCTGAGCGTGTTGCTGCGCTCAACCTGAACACTGCACGTTCTGTGTTAGAAGATGGCGTGAGCAACGCTAAAGCTCTGATGGGCGCGAAAGACGTACAAGAAGCCGTTTCTATGCAAGCTGGCTTGGCTCAACCTGGCGTTGAAAAGGCCGTAGCTTACTCACGCAGCGTGTATGAAATCTCCGCACAAGCCCAAGAAGAGCTGTCCAAAATGTTGGAATCTCAATTTGGCGAATTCCAAAAGCAAGTTGCCACCATGCTCGACACCGCTGCTAAGTCTGCCCCTGCTGGTTCTGACGTTGCTATTGCTGCGGTGAAGTCTGCGATTGCTGCTGCAACTTCTGCGTTTGACAACATGAACAAAGCCGCTAAGCAAGTCGCTGAAATCACCGAAGCGAACGTTGCTGCTGCCACCAATGCGACGGTTAAAGCTGTTGGTGCAACTACCTCTGCTGTCACCAAGAAGTAATCTCGGCGTATTAACGTCGCTTATTTCACTTTAATTGCCGATACGCCCTGTTTTTGGAGATTTACCATGACTGCCCCAAATTTAGATCAATTGGTTGCTTTGCAACGCGCTAACGCTGAAGTTCTGTCTGCTGTTATTCGTTCCGCTCTGGGTGGTTTAGAAAAATTGACCGCGCTGAACCTCGGTGCAGGTCGTGATTTGATCGACAACACGGTCAGCAACGTTGAAAAGCTGATGAGCATCAAGAATCCTGCCGATGTTTCCCGTATCGGTAACAGCTTGGCGCAGCCTAATGTGGAAAAGTTAGTCGCTTATTCACAAAACGTGTATGACTTGGTTACTGACCTGCAAAAAGAAGTGACTTCTATCGTTGAAGGTCAATACCAATCTTTCGCCCGTAATGCCGCTGGCGCGGTCGAGCAAGCTAAAACCGCTCCTGTTGGTGGTGACGTGTTTGCTGCTGCCTTGAATTCTGTTTTAGAAGCGAGCAACAAAGCCTTTGAAACCATGAATGCCGCTAGCCGCCAACTGTCTGAATTGGCTGAAGCCAATGTTAAGGCTGCCAGCGAAGTAGCAAGCAAAGTAGCTCCCGTTGCCCCTGCCGCTGCTCCAGTGGCGGCTGCCCCTGCCGCCGCGCCTGCTGCTCCTGCACCGGCTCGTGGTAAGAAAGCCGCTTCCTAAGCGACATTGATGCGCCATACGCCGTACATGTAGCGGTGCACTTGTTGTAAAACAAGGCTCAGCCCCGCACAAAAACACCCCTGTAAAGTTTGACTTTGCAGGGGTTTGTTTTTTGTTGGTCGGTGTTACAGAACTCTCTTGATCCGAAACAAAAGCCTTGGCTTGCCTTGTGGCACAATCCAGAGACTTTGTTTATGCAATTAAGGCTTATGACTACGCTTACCCTTACCCCCGATTCTTTTACCTCTTCCCCTTGTAGCCGCCCCGGTGTTATTGCTGTTACCCAAGGTGCTTGTGTGTATCGCATGGGGGCGACGGGTTCGGCGTGGCGAGTGGTGCGCGGCTCAGTACGTTTAGATAGTTTGACCCCAGACGGCGAACAGCTATTTGCTAACTTAGCGGTAGCAGGTGATGTGATTGGGGCTGAAACCATGATTTTTGGGCATTACAGCTTTGAAGCCACCGCCTTAGCGGCAACGGAATTAGAACCTTGGCCTAGCTCGGATGTCGCAGAAAAACAGAACGTGCAGCAATGTTTGCTAGAAACTTTGGCAAAAAGCGAACGTCAAGTCGCCGATGTCATGGCCTTGCGTGGCGGCGAAGCACAAACACGGGTGATGCACTTGATCCGTCTTTTGCAAGGTCGCTCAGTGCTTAGCAATGTTCAGCGCGATTCAGATATTGAACTACCACCCCGCAAAGACATCGCCGAAATGACGGCATTGACGATTGAAACCGTCTCCCGTTGCATCTCTCGTTTTAAGCAAAACGGTTTGTTGATTCCTTTGCTCAAACGCGGTCGCCCAGTGTTAAACCGCTTTATTGTGAAATAAAGGCGTTCATTTCACTACGAGCAGCAGCGATGGCTTACTTTTTGTTGGTGTCGCTGTTGCTACTACTCTTCTTTTTAGTGCTTGCAGCGTTATTTGCTTGCAACTTACCTGCGCTAAGTGCGGGTAGTCTTATATGGCGATCAGGATTAGAACCCGTTTCTGTATTAGTGCTAAACCCTGCTTCTAAAAACACGCTGATTAAACGCATTTCTTCTGTACTCAGGCCACCAACTTGGTGAATCATGACATCGCTCTTGCGCTTGCCACTTTTAAAATCTTGTAATTGCCGCTCTAGGTACTCTTGATACTGCCCGGTTAAACGGGGGAAAAATGGATCAACCGATTCGCCCCCTAAGCCATGACAGCGCGAGCATTGGCGCGTTACGGTCTGCTCGGCTTCCCGGAGATCAGCAGCAACGGCAGGCAGAACTGCACTGATGGACAACAACGCAAGTACTAGGCTTTTCATGATTTCCCTCCCCCTTGGGTTTCATCTTAATACAAACTTAGCTTAGTCAAGTCGTGCGACTTTGATTTGCGCCACATCACAAACATACAATGTTGTTGGTAACCTAATGTTGCCCAGTGCTGCCAAAGCCTTGATTACCGCGTTCAGAGCTAGCAAACGCATCAACGACATTAAAAGCAACTTGCACCACAGGCACAATAACCAATTGGGCTAAGCGTTCTAAAGGGGCAATGGTGAATGCACTTTGCCCACGATTCCAAGTTGATACCATCAACTCGCCTTGGTAATCGCTATCAATCAAACCAACGAGATTTCCTAAGACAATCCCATGTTTATGCCCTAAGCCAGAGCGCGGCAAAATCATCGCCGCTAAACCCGGATCGCCTAAATGAATCGCAATTCCAGTAGGAATTAGCTTGGTTTCACCGGGGTGTAAAGTGAGTGGTTCGTTAAGGGCAGCACGTAAATCTAAACCTGCCGCACCGGGAGTGGCATAAGCAGGTAGAGCTTCTTGTAAACGTGGGTCGAGGATGCGTAGATCAATGGTGTGCATAATTAAAAACGTTTTTGAATCAGGCTAGAAATATGGTCAATCAGATTTTGTGCCAGTACGGTTTTGCTCGCGGGAGGTAAGGAGTGGCTACCTGCATCATCAAACAAGACTAAACGATTGTCATTGCCACCAAAGCCGTCTTGAATCAAGTTACCAACAATGAGCGGAATATTTTTGCGCCGCCGTTTTTCTTGGGCATAGGTTTCTAAGTTTTCACTTTCAGCCGCAAAACCGACACAGAATGGGCCATTAGCCAAGGCCGCAACTTCTGCCAAGATGTCGGGGTTTTGTACCAGCTCAATGGCAGGTGGTGCACCCGCAGTTTTCTTGAGTTTCTGCTCAGATGGGTTGGCCACACGGTAGTCAGCCACGGCAGCTACGCCAATAAAAATGTCCGACTTTTTCACGCGGCTCATCACGGCTTCGTGCATGTCTAACGCACTTACCACATCAACACGCTGTACCCCAATTGGGGTTTCTAGGCTAACTGGCCCCGTAACTAGGGTGACTTCTGCCCCCGCATGACGTGCCGCCCGTGCTAAGGCAAAGCCCATTTTCCCAGAAGAAAGATTAGTAATGCCGCGCACTGGGTCAATGGCTTCAAAGGTTGGCCCAGCCGTAATTAAGATACGTTTGCCTAATAGACGCTTGGGATAGAAGAAACAGCGAATCTCATCCAAAATTTCTTCTGGTTCAAGCATTCGTCCCAAACCATTTTCACCACAGGCTTGATCGCCACGTCCTGGGCCGATAAAGGTTACGCCATCATCTTGCAATTGCAAGACATTGCGCCGAGTTGAGGGGTTTTCCCACATTTGCCGATTCATGGCGGGGGCAACCAGTAAAGGGCAATCCCGCGCTAAGGTCATGGTGCTTAACAAATCATCTGCCATGCCATGACTCAGCTTGGCAAGAAAATCGGCAGAGGCTGGGGCAATCAGCATTGCATCCGCACCACGAGTTAAGTCGATATGCGGCATATTGTTTTGAATCCGCGCATCCCATTGATCGACAAAAACAGAATGCCCGGTTAAGGCTTGGAAAGTCACGGGAGTCACAAAGCGGGTCGCCGCTTCGCTCATGGTGACTTGAACATGTACGCCAGCTTTAACTAAAAGGCGCGAAAGCTCTGCCACTTTATAGGCAGCAATACCGCCACTCACACCCAACAAAATTCGTTTGCCATATAATTCCATTGTATTAACCACCCGTATTTGTTTGTAGTCGTCTGTTGTCTGTACTTAGTTGTACGTGTTTGTGATGTTGCTCTTTGTTGTACTGCACTGATGTCTTCCCGGCTAACTACTGATTAAAAAACTAGGCAGACATCGAATCTCCTCATTCTACTTGGTCTGAACTGAAAAACTATGTCTATTCGTAATTGGGCGGTCGATGAACGCCCGCGTGAACGTCTCTGCCGTTTGGGGGCAGAGGTCTTAAGTGATGCTGAGCTCTTGGCTATTTACTTGCGGGTTGGGATTAAAGGAAAAACCGCGATTGATTTAGCGCGGGATTTGTTGTGCCATTTTGATGGACAACTCGGACAATTAGCGAACGCGCCCTTAAGCAAATTGAGTCAAGTTCCCGGTATTGGCTTAGCCAAAGCTGCACAATTGAAAGCCAGTTTTGAACTCTCACGCCGTGTTTTGGCGCAAGAAATGCGTGAGCGTGATAGTTTGGCCTCGCCAGCGGCAGTGAAGGATTGGTTACGTCTGCAATTAGCCGCCCAAGCTTATGAAAGCTTTTGGGTGTTGTGGTTAGACAATCAAAATCGCTTGTTACATGCTGAAGAGCTATTTCGTGGCACGTTGAACCAAACCAGTGTTTATCCACGCGAAGTCGTAAAACAGGCATTAGCCCGCAATGCCGCTGCTGTGATCTTGGCGCATAACCATCCTTCGGGGTTAGCCGAGCCATCCGCCGCAGATAAGCAGTTAACACAAGCCCTACAAGATGCACTCAAATTGATTGACGTAAAAGTGTTGGATCATTTCATTGTGGCTGGGCAGAGCGAACCCTTGTCATTTGTTGAACGTGGTTTGTTGTAACCGAAAAACCACTGCTTAGTC
>CAZOBT010000046.1:0-4137 GCA_964578025.1 uncultured Rhodocyclaceae bacterium
CTGCTGAATAACAGCGACATCAATCCCCCCATCCGCTTAGAAGTGGCACAACCCGTGTTGACCGCTACCGATATGCTGAAACTGCGCCATATCGGTAAATACACCGCTGGTAAGTTTGCGTCCTACACCTTGGATATTTGCTATCCAGTGGCATGGGGTAAGGAAGGGATTGAGGCGCGTTTGGCCTCTCTGGCAGCAGAAGCCGAAAATGCCGTGCGTAAGGGGGCAAACATCCTGATCGTTTCTGATCGGGCAATGGATGCCGCTAATGTCGCGATCCCCGCACTGTTGGCAACCTCTACCGTGCATCAACACTTGGTAAAACAAGGTCTGCGCACCTCGACTGGCTTAGTCGTGGAAACAGGTTCAGCGCGTGAAGTGCATCACTTCGCGCTGCTAGGCGGTTACGGTGCAGAAGCTGTACATCCTTACTTGGCCTTGGAAACTTTAGAAAGCTTTGCCGCTGGCGATGCGGAAAAGGCCGAGAAATACGTTAAGAACTTTGTGAAAGCCGTTAGCAAGGGCTTGTGTAAGGTCATGTCAAAGATGGGTATCTCCACCTACATGTCTTATACCGGTGCACAAATCTTTGAAGCCGTCGGTTTGCAAAAAGCCTTTGTCGAAAAATACTTCACTGGCACACCGTCTAACGTTGAAGGGATTGGCGTGTTTGAAGTGGCAGAAGAAGCCATTCGCTTACATAACGCTGCCTTCTCTAGCGACCCTGTGTTGAGCAATGCCTTGGAAGCGGGTGGTGAATATGCCTTCCGTACCCGTGGCGAAGCCCACATGTGGACACCCGATTCCATCGCCAAGCTGCAACACGCGACCCGTGCGAACAAGTACGAAACCTACAAAGAATATGCGCGCTTAATCAACGATCAAAGCGAAAAGCAAATGACCTTGCGTGGTCTGTTCAAATTCAAAGCCACAGGTAATTCTGTACCCTTGGACGAAGTTGAACCCGCGAAGGAAATCGTCAAACGCTTTGCCACAGGCGCGATGTCCTTAGGCTCGATCTCCACCGAAGCACACACGACCTTAGCCATTGCGATGAACCGTATTGGCGGTAAGTCCAACACGGGCGAAGGTGGCGAAGATGCGAAGCGTTTCGCGCCCTTAAAGGCTGGGCAAAAACTGTCTGAAGTGATCGGTGCTTCCCGTATCGAACGTGATTACACCTTCCAAGAAGGCGATTCCTTACGTTCTGCGATTAAGCAAGTCGCTTCTGGGCGTTTCGGTGTTACCGCTGAATACTTGGTCAATGCCGACCAAATCCAGATCAAAATGGCACAGGGGGCAAAACCCGGTGAAGGTGGTCAGTTGCCAGGGCATAAAGTCTCTGAATACATCGGTTTCTTGCGTCACTCCGTTCCCGGTGTTGGCCTGATTTCTCCTCCGCCTCACCACGATATTTACTCAATCGAAGACTTAGCACAGTTGATTCACGACTTGAAGAACGTGAATGCAGCCGCTGACATCTCGGTTAAGTTGGTGTCCGAAGTCGGTGTGGGTACGGTAGCCGCTGGTGTTGCTAAAGCCAAAGCTGACCATGTGGTCATCGCCGGGCATGATGGTGGTACAGGGGCATCTCCCTTGTCCTCAATCAAGCACGCTGGCTCACCTTGGGAATTAGGTCTGGCAGAAACCCAACAAACCTTAGTTTTGAACCGCTTGCGTAGCCGGATTCGTGTCCAAGTTGACGGACAAATGAAGACCGGGCGTGACGTGGTGATTGGGGCGTTGTTAGGGGCGGATGAGTTCGGTTTTGCCACCGCGCCCTTGGTCGTTGAAGGCTGCATCATGATGCGTAAGTGCCACCTCAACACCTGCCCAGTGGGTGTCGCTACGCAAGACCCCGTGTTACGTCAGCGTTTCTCTGGCCAGCCTGAGCATGTGGTTAACTTCTTCTTCTTTATTGCCGAAGAAGTCCGCGAAATCATGGCAAGCCTTGGTATGCGTAAGTTTGACGAGTTGGTCGGTCGTTCCGATTTGTTAGAGAAGAACGAAGCGATTGCCCACTGGAAGGCCAGCGGTCTCGATTTCAGCAAAGTCTTCGCACAACCTAACGTGCCTGCTGATGTGCCACGTTTGCACACCGAAATCCAGGATCATGGCTTGAACAAAGCCTTGGATAACAAACTGATCGAATTGGCACAGCCCGCTTTGGAACAAGGCAATAAGGTCAAGATTGAGCTGCCCGTGGTTAACGTCAACCGTACCGTCGGTACGATGCTGTCTGGTGAAGTTGCCAAGCGTTATGGCAAGGCTGGCTTACCTGACGACACCATCCATGTCACCTTAACCGGAACCGCAGGCCAAGCCTTTGGCGCGTTCTTGGCGAAGGGCATTACCTTGGAATTGGTCGGTGAAGGTAACGACTACGTCGGTAAGGGCTTGTCCGGTGGGCGCATCATCATTCGTCCACATGCCGATTTCCGTGGTTTTACCCCAGAAAACATCATTTCAGGTAATACCGTGATGTACGGTGCAACTGAAGGTGAGGCTTTCCTCGCAGGTGTCGGTGGCGAACGTTTCTGTGTGCGTAACTCTGGTGGCACAGCAGTGGTTGAAGGCGTTGGCGATCACGGTTGCGAATACATGACCGGTGGTACGGTGGTGGTCTTAGGCCATACTGGGCGCAACTTTGCGGCTGGGATGTCTGGCGGTATCGCCTATGTGCTAGATGTCGATGGCACGTTCAAAGATCGTTGCAACTTGTCGATGGTCGCACTGGAAAAAGTGTTGCCCGCCGACAAACAAGGCGACGCACCGTTGCATCGTGGCCTGAGCGATGAAGCCCAGCTCAAAGACATGATCTCGCGCCATGCCGATTACACTGGCTCGGCACAAGCCAAAGCCATTCTTGCGGACTGGGACAACTATCGTCAGAAGTTCGTCAAAGTCTTCCCCCATGAATATCGCCGCGCTCTGACCGAAATGGCAGCAGCTGCACAGAAGGAGGCCGCATAAAATGGGCAAGCCGACTGGATTCTTGGAATTCGAACGTCAATCCGCCGCTTATGAAGCCGTGGAATCCCGCTTGACGCACTACAAAGAATTTGCCGGTGCGTTAAGTGATGAGCAAGCTAAAGTGCAAGGGGCGCGCTGCATGGATTGCGGCATTCCCTTCTGTAACAATGGCTGCCCCGTGAACAACATCATTCCTGATTGGAATGACTTGGTGTATCGCGGCAAGTGGAAAGAAGCCATCGAGGTTCTGCATTCCACTAACAACTTCCCTGACTTTACCGGGCGCATTTGTCCTGCACCGTGTGAAGCCGCGTGTACCTTGGGCATCAATGCCGCGCCGGTTGGGATCAAATCCATTGAACATGCCATCATCAACAAGGCATGGGAAATGGGCTTGGTTGCCCCACAACCTGCCAAGGAAAAAACGGGCAAGAAGGTTGCCGTGGTTGGTGGTGGCCCCGCTGGTATGGCAGCGGCACAACAATTAGCGCGTGCTGGGCATGATGTCACTGTGTTTGAAAAGAATGACCGTATCGGCGGCTTGCTGCGTTATGGCATTCCTGATTTCAAACTCGACAAATCGGTGATCGACCGCCGTGTCGCGCAGATGGAAGCCGAAGGCGTGGTATTCCGTACCAAGGTCTTGGTAGGTGCATCAACCTTACCCGCTGGCATTGTTAACGATGCGACTGAGGTCGTTTCTGCTGCAAGCTTACAAGCCGAATTTGATGCGGTAATCCTCACAGGCGGCGCAGAAGTGCCACGCGATTTGCCTGTTCCCGGTCGGGAATTGAGCGGCGTGCATTTCGCCTTGGAATTCCTGATTCCACAAAACAAGGAAGTCGCTGGCGACCGGGCTAACCCCATCTCTGCCAAAGGCAAGCATGTGGTGGTGATCGGTGGTGGTGATACCGGTTCTGACTGCGTGGGTACGTCAAACCGTCATGGAGCGGCCTCCGTGACCCAGTTTGAAGTCATGCCCATGCCGCCCGAGCAAGAAAACAAAGCCCTGACCTGGCCTTACTGGCCGCTGAAACTGCGTACCTCCACGTCACACGACGAAGGCTGTGAACGTAAGTTTGCGATCAGCACCAAAGAGTTTATCTCTGACGGTAATGGCAAGGTCAAAGCCTTGAAGGGTATCGAGTTGGATTGGACTTCGGG
>CAZOBT010000046.1:4237-8685 GCA_964578025.1 uncultured Rhodocyclaceae bacterium
TGGGCCATCCGCGAAGGCCGCCAATGCGCCCGCGAAGTCGACACCTTCTTAATGGGCAGCAGCACCCTCCCCCGCTAAGAACTTCGTCGGCCTAGCCAAGCAAGACCAAATCAAAAATCCCTCGCTGTAGCAGATACAGCGGGGGATTTTGCTTTGTAGACCAAAAGAGCAGCGTTTTTAGCCATGTGCTTTTTTTTGCGCTTCTACATAGGCTCGTAATACTGCATTGATTCGGGTTTGATAGCGACGACCCGTATCTTTGAAAAAATCAATCACATCCCCATCAATCCGCAAGGTGATTTGCCGCTTTGGTTCTACCACATGAGCTTTGGCTATTTGCCAAATTGCCTCAGGTAGCTCTGGGGCATCGCTATAGTCAATCGCACTCTCTGGTAAGGCAGCAAGCGCGGTTAACTCTGTTCGTTCTTCAGCGGTTAAAGCAGGCAGATTGTTTGGGTCAAGCGTGAATTTGACGATATTGTCTTTGTTCTCTTTCATTGGCTTTTCTCGCAGAAATTAGGCGGATAGTGTCATTATTCCGAATCGTGTAGACCACATATAACATCGTAGGATCAGCATAACCAATCGTTGCCCATCGTTCTTCGCCATAGTCTTCTCGATCATCGTATGTTTCAATTCGGCATGGGTCTAAAAAGACACGGACAGCAAAGTTAAAACTTACTCCATGTTTGATCTTATTACTTGCAGCCTTTGCTGCATCCCATTCAAAGTCCATTGTAGTTACATTCGTAGTTTTTTGACGGTTTTTGCCATCCCAAATTTTATTATGCAAAAAGGATAAATGAAACACATCCTATTCATTTGTAGCCGCAATAAATTGCGCAGTCCGACGGCGGAGGTGGTTTTTGCGGGGTGTGCTGAGGTGGCGTGTGCGTCGGCGGGCTTGAATCATGATGCGGATGTGCCGTTAACCCCAGAGTTGGTGCTGTGGGCAGAAGTGATTTTTGTGATGGAAACTGCACATCGCCAGAAATTACAGCAGCGATTTCGCCCGTATTTACAAGGCAAACGAGTCATTTGCCTGAACATCCCAGACAAATATGGCTATATGGATGCGGCCTTGGTCAGTTTGCTCCAACGCAAAGTGGTCAGTTTTTTACCAGAAATGGCGGTTTGAATTTTATTTGGTCTAAATCTTGATAAAGCATGTTTTATATTGCTTATCATAATATTTTTTATTTGGTCTTTATTTTTTCATAATCTTCCCCATGGCTTTGTGCTGGGGATGTTTGTTGATGTCGGGCAAGAAAACAAAAAACCGCCAAATCTGGCGGTTTTTTTGTACCCCCTCCCCCCTGCGGGGTACTCCCCCTTGGCAGGGGGAGAGTTTTAACGCATTGATTTTGCGTTGTTTTTATTCCCCTCCATTGGAGAGGTGCGCCGCAGGCGGGGGGGGTGGGTTTTGCTTTGTGTCTTACTTCGCTGCCATCCAAGCGCGGGCGGCATCGAGCATGCGGCAGGAGTAGCCCCATTCGTTGTCGTACCAGGCCAAAACTTTTACCAGCGTTGAGCCGTCTTCGGCTTTCAGGACGCGGGTTTGTGTAGCGTCGAAGGTGGAGGAGACGGTGGTGTGGTTGAAGTCGGAGGACACCAAAGGTTCGGTGTTCACTGCCATGATGCCTTTCAAGGGGCCGTTGGCGGCTTCGGTCATCAAGGAGTTGATTTCTTCCTTGGTGGTGGCGCGTTCGGCGGTGAAGGTCAAATCGACTAAGGAGACGTTGATGGTGGGGACGCGCAGGGCGAAACCATCGAATTTGCCAACCAACTGGGGCAGAACCAAACCAACGGCTTTCGCTGCACCGGTTTTGGTGGGGATGATGTTGGCCGCAGCGGCGCGGGCGCGGCGCAGGTCTTTGTGACGCACGTCAACGGTCACTTGGTCGTTGGTGTAGGCGTGCACGGTGGTCATCAGGCCAGATTTAATGCCGATTGCGTCAGACAAAATCTTCGCCACAGGAGCCAAGCAGTTGGTGGTGCAAGAGGCGTTAGAAACAACCGTCATCTCGGCTTGCAACGCGCCTTCGTTCACACCCATCACAATGGTGGTATCAACGTCATCACCGCCGGGGGCAGAGATCAACACGCGCTTCGCGCCTTGTTCTAACAAGGCTTGTGCCTTGGCTTTGGTGGTGTATGCGCCAGTACATTCGAGCAGCACTTCCACGCCATGATCCGCCCAGTTAATGTCTTTGGGGTTTTTGGTGGAGTAGAAAGGAATCTTTTTGCCGTCGATGATGATGCAGTTTTCGCCTTCGGTGGTCACGGAGGTGGTGAAACGACCGTGGGTGGTGTCGTACTTCAACAAGTGGGCGTTGGTCGCCAAATCGCCAGAGGCGTTAATCGCCACCACGTCAAATTCGTTTTGCAAACCTTGCTCGTAAATTGCCCGCAAAGTACAACGACCGATACGACCAAATCCGTTAATCGCAACTTTAATTGCCATGTAAATATCTCCTTAGTAATAATGGCTTGCTTAATTAAGCAATTTGCAGAAATCTAGCAAGCCAATGACATGCTTAGACCAAACTGAGCCAAATTGAGCCAAATTAGGCTAAAACACCTTTCACGGTGCTGACCACATTAGCGACGGTAAAGCCAAACAATTCAAATAACTTGCCAGCGGGGGCGGATTCGCCAAAGCGATCAATGCCGATCACTGCACCGTCTAAACCGACGTATTTGCGCCACAAATCCGAATGTGCGGCTTCAATCGCCACCCGTGGAGCTTGGCCTAACACGGCCTTTTGATAGGCTTTGTCTTGGCGGTCAAAGACGTTGGTCGAGGGCATGGACACGACACGAGCGGCAATGCCTTCGGCGGCTAAAGCGGCTTGCGCATCCATTGCCAATTTCACTTCTGAACCAGTAGCGATCAAGGTGACTTGGGCGTTCTCAGCCTCGCTTAACACATAGCCGCCTTTGGCAATTGCCTCATTGCTAATGTTGGCGGTTAAGGTCGGCAGGTTTTGCCGTGACAGGGCGAGTAAGCTGGGGCCGTCTTGGCGTTCGATCCCCGAAGCCCACGCAATCGCGGTTTCGGTGGCATCGGCAGGCCGCCACACATCCAAATTGGGGATTAAACGCAGGCTAGGCACATGCTCAACTGGCTGATGCGTTGGCCCATCTTCACCCAAACCAATCGAATCATGGGTGTACACCATGATCTGACGTTGCTTCATCAACGCCGCCATACGGATGGCGTTCCGCGCATAGTCAGAGAACACCAAGAAAGTGGCGGTGTAGGGAATCAAGCCGCCATGCAGTGCGACTCCGTTGGCAATCGCGGTCATGGCAAATTCACGCACGCCGTAATAGCAGTAGTTACCGCCTTCGCTGCGTGTTACGCCTTTGCTCCCTTTCCATAAGGTCAGGTTAGAGCCAGCTAAGTCAGCCGAACCACCAAACAACTCAGGTAAGGCGGGAGCGTAAGCGGCGATAGCGTTTTGCGAGGCTTTGCGTGAAGCGATGTTTTCGGCTTTGTCGCGGGTCGCAGCAATGTAGGCGGACGCTTTTTCTGCCCAATCCGCCGGTAATTGCCCCGCCATACGGCGCGTAAACTCAGCAGCTAATTCGGGGAAAACCGCCGCATAGGCCGCAAAGCCTTCATTCCAAGCGATTTCTGCCGCCGCACCTTTGGCTTTGCCATCCCAAGCGGCGTAAACGTCAGCCGGAACGTCAAAGGCGGGATGCGTCCAGCCAAGGTAAGCACGGGCGGCGGCGATTTCGTCTTTGCCCAAAGGTGCGCCATGCACATCATGCCCACCTTGTTTATTGGGTGAGCCTAAACCGATCACCGTTTTGCAGCAGATTAAGCTGGGTTTGTCAGTGACGGCTTGCGCAGCGAGCAAGGCCGCTTCAATTGCCGCACCGTCATGCCCATCCACATTGGGGATGACATGCCAGCCATAGGCTTCAAAGCGTTGCGGCGTATTGTCGGTAAACCAACCTTCGACATGCCCATCAATGGAAATGCCGTTATCGTCGTAGAAGGCAATCAGTTTGCCTAAGCCGAGTGTCCCGGCGAGGGAGCAGGCTTCATGCGAGACACCTTCCATCAAACAACCGTCGCCTAAGAAGGTATAGGTGTGGTGATTGACGATAGTGTGACCGGGGCGATTGAATTCTGCCGCCAATACTTTTTCTGCCAGCGCGAAACCCACCGCATTGGTAATGCCTTGGCCTAAGGGGCCGGTCGTGGTTTCAACACCGGGGGTATAGCCAAATTCAGGATGCCCAGGGGTTTTGGCATGAAGTTGGCGGAAATTCTTTAAGTCGTCGATCGAAAGATCGTAGCCTGTGAGGTGCAGCAGGGCGTAGATCAACATCGAACCATGACCGTTCGACAGAATAAAACGGTCGCGGTCAGCCCAATTGGGGTTGCTTGGATTGTGCTTTAAATGCCGCCGCCACAAGACTTCGGCAATTTC
>CAZOBT010000046.1:8785-11885 GCA_964578025.1 uncultured Rhodocyclaceae bacterium
CGGAATTATCCGCCAAAACAGGGGCTTTTGGTAGCGTAGGGGTGAAATTGCAAACAGTGATACAGCCCGCCCACCCACCCCAAGCGTCCTCTCTGTCACCGGGCTACAATGCAGCACAGGCAATGGCTTACCCCTGTCCTGCCTTCTATTTGGTCTATTTTTTGTTTAACCCTATTTAATTTGGTAAAGAAGCATGTTTCGTATTTGGTCTATTGTTTTATGGCTCGTTAGCCAAGTGTTGGTCACGCAGGCATATGCCATGACAGCGGCGGAGCGTATGGCAATTTTGGATGCCGTGCGTCCTGTGGCGGCGAAAAAAGCGGGGCAAGCCGTCAAAATTAAGGTCGATGAAATTAAGCAAGATGGGGATTGGGTGATGCTAATCGGTGGGCTTGTTGGCGCAGAAAAGCCAATGAATTGGCGGTTAGCCGGGTGTGAGCCAGAACTCGACAAAATGTTGTGGGTGATGTTGCAACGCAATGGGCAAGACAATGCGGCTTGGCAGGTCAAACGTATCGATATTTGCGCCTCTGAGCCACCCTATTGGTACCTGAAAGAAAATGGTGGCTTTGTGCCAGCCTGTGGTGTGTATGCTGGCTTAAGCTCTGCGGAAGGTCAGGATTTGCAACAGCAATGTGAGAAAGTCATGGCGCGGCAGGCTAAAAGCAAGCGGTAGCGATTGAATAAATTTTTTGGGTAGGAGGTTGATCATGGCAGTGGAACACATCATTGAGCAAAAATTACGCGGTGGACAACGTGTTTTGAAATGGGTGGGGATTGCAGTGGCTGCCATCATCGCCTTTAACATTCTGTCGCCATTTGCGATTGTGCCAGCGGGGCATCGAGGGGTTTTAGTCACCTTTGGTAAGGTATCCGACACCGTGTATGAAGAGGGCTTGCATTTGCGTGTACCAATTGCCCAAACCATGCACAACATTGATGTACGGATTCAAAAAGGTGAAGGGCAAGGTGATGCGGCTTCCAAAGATTTACAGGCGGTACAAACCTCGGTGGCTCTGAACTATCACCTCGACCCGAAAGAAATCGCGGTGATTTTCCGCGAGATTGGCATTGATATTGGCAATAAGCTGATCGTTCCGGCAGTGCAAGAAGCTGTTAAAGCCGCAACGGCGCAGTTTTCTGCCGAAGAACTGATTACCAAACGCCCCGAAGTACGCGACCGCATTCGTAGCCTTTTGCAAGAACGTTTGAGCCGTCATGGCGTGGTGGTGGATGAATTTTCGATTGTTAACTTCCAGTTCTCCCGTTCTTTCACTGAAGCGGTAGAAGCCAAAACCACCGCCGAGCAACAAAAGCTCAAGGCCGATCGTGACTTAGATCGGATCAAAGTCGAAGCGGAACAAAAGATTGCTTCGGCACGCGCCGAAGCCGAAGCTTTGTCATTACAAAAAACCCAAGTTACCCCAGAGTTAGTCCGTCTGCGCGAGATTGAAAATCAGCGTAAAGCCATTGAAAAATGGGATGGACATTTACCAAGCGTCACTGGCGGCAGCATCCCCTTTATCAATGTGCAACCGGGGGCAAAGTAAAGCGGGGCAAGGTGTTTAGCAGCCGGTGGTTTTAACGGTGATCGTTGGATCATTTCCGGCTGCGCTGGGAGGCGCATAGTAAACACTGCAATCATCAGGGGTTGGCGCACCATCTTTGCGCCAAGTTCCACTGCCAACTCCCGCATGGGTAAAGCCAGTGAAATCAACAAGGGTCGGAATACCCCCACCAATTCCGGTATTGTCATTCCACGGATGACCATATTGCAGTTTGTAGTTAGTGCCGTTGATAACCACGCTATTGTTAGTTTCTACCGTGCCAGAAAAACCACCGCCAACGTAATACGGGGTGCTCACACTACACGTTCCAGCAGCCGTTAGACATTTGCTATATACGAGCTTGACCGTCGAACGAATCGCACCCTCAACGGCTTTGACGCTGGCCTTACGGGCATCGCTGCCCAGATCAACAAACTTCGGCAAGGCTGTTGCTGCCAAAATCCCCAGAATGACAATGACAACAACGAGTTCAATCAGGGTAAAACCTTTGATGGATTTCATTGTTTCTCCTAACGAATTAACAACCACTGGTTTCTGTTGAGATATTGAGCGAGCCAGAGCTAATGTTATAAGTCACTGTGCATAACTCAGGCTTTGGCGCACCATCTTTGGTGTAGATTGCTTGCCCAGAACCATTGACATACGCCGGGCGAGTGAACCCTGTGAAATCAACAAAACTGCCAATCCCTTTCTCCCCACTGCTCCGTGCATCTTCCCAACCGATGGGATAGCCATAATGGAAGCGGTAAGTCACACCGTCACGAATCACGTAATTGCCCACTGTATCCGTTGGATAGCTTGATATTCCAGTGAAATTACAGGTTGTCGAATTGATTAAGCATAAAGCTCTGCCTTCCCGCGCCCCTGTTTCTAACGCCGCTTTTAGGCCGTTTAATGCGCCAATCCGTGCGTCTTTGCCCAGATCAACAAATTTTGGTAATGCTGTCGCTGCCAGAATGCCCAAAATCACAATGACAACAACAAGTTCAATTAAGGTAAAACCTTTGGTGGGTTTCATTTTTTGCTCCTGAAAATTAGCAGCCACTGGTAACTGAGTAAAACGAAACATCTGTATCAAAAAGACGATAAACCGCCTTACAGTTTTCTGGTTTGGGAGCACCATCTTTTGTGAACACGGCTTCACCTGTTCCTGCAACATATGTTTGTCGTGTAAAGCCTTGGGAATCAATCAAATGACCAATTCCTTTGTCTGTTGCCCATACACCCCAGCCATCCCATGCTATTGGATGCCCATAACTAAAGCGAAACGTTAAACCATCTCTTACTACAAAATTACCAGTCACTTGGCTTCCATTAGCTCCATTTCCGGGAGATGTTGCATTACATGTTGTAGGAGAAAGCACGCACATTGCCTCTCCTGTTCGTACCGCAGTCCTTAGTGAACCCTCTAAGTTATTTACTGCCGCCTTCCGGGCATCACTGCCTAGATCAACAAACTTCGGCAACGCCGTTGCTGCCAGAATGCCCAGAATAACAATGACAACAACGAGTTCAATCAGGGTGAAGCCTTT
>CAZOBT010000046.1:11895-12526 GCA_964578025.1 uncultured Rhodocyclaceae bacterium
GAGGTTTCATGTTTTGCTCCTAATGGCTTAGCAGCCTGTATCTACGGTATAAACCTTAATCACACCTGCCGTATTTTGGTCATAGACAACTTTGCAGGTGCTTGGCTCGGGAGCACCGTCTTTGGTGAATTCGGCAAGCATTGATGAGCCGGTGTAAGGCACACGGGTAAAGCCGGTGTAGTTCACAAAGCTATCAATGCCCTTACCCATGCCTCCCCAATCTTCCCAGCCAATGGGGTAGCCCAAATGAAACCAATAAGTCACCCCATCTCGTACAACGCGGTTGCCTGTTTGTGTTGGGTTGGTTGCCCAATTACTTGGACTGCATGTGCCACCGCTATTGACACAATAGCTATACCCCAAGCGCGCTCCACTTTCTAATGCCCCCTTCAAACCATTCAACGCCCCGAGCCGCGCATCTCTGCCTAGGTTGACAAATTTTGGCAATGCGGTTGCTGCCAGAATGCCCAAGATCACAATGACCACGACCAGTTCGATGAGGGTGAAGCCTTTATTTGTGGTTTTCATTTTTTGCTCCTGAAAAATTAGCAACCAGTGTCAACGACGCTGACTACAAGTGGCCCTGCGGCATGTTTGTTGGGGAAGTCGTAGATGACCTTACATTCTTCAG
>CAZOBT010000047.1:0-1403 GCA_964578025.1 uncultured Rhodocyclaceae bacterium
TTTGGTAAAAATCCACTAAGGCTTCAGATTTATTTTTCGCCTGTTTTGCCTCTAATAATTTGCACCCTTTTGAGCTAGGGATAGAAGATTCACAAGTTTCCAATTCGTTTCTGTAGCTATCTGCAAGTATTCCTACCTCTTGTTTAATATCGTTATCAAATATAATAAAAACAAAAGCCGTAGATGCGAGATAGGCTGTTAGGAAAGCAACAGCACCACGAAAGGCTAGAGGAAATAGAACAGAAATAAATGCTCTAGGATGAAATAACGCAGCTGCGTCCCAATGCCATTCTTTCGAGTTTCTTGGTGTATTACCTAATGGTACAGGTTTTGAACGGTATAGAAATAGGTTATAAATATATGAGAAGATGGTATATGGGAGTAGTAATACTTGCTTCACCCTATATTTTATTTTTCCACGAAAATTTGTTGGCTTTACTGGTGGTGTTGGGTCAAGATATGGAGGACGTAGCTGATTAGCCCAAACCGATGGTTTTGCACCTGATGGCCAAATAAAGCCTTGCTCTTTCATTGACCCATTCATTTCTAACTCTTGAAAACGAATTAAAAACAGCCGATATTCCAAAGAGTGGTCGGATACGATCATCCGGTCAATGAAAAAAATAAATAATGCGAAAATTAAAGAAACTAATGCCGCATAATCCACCAATAAATTTCTACTAATTTGTAAGAGATGATGAGAAATTCCACTATTTTCTGGGTCAGCCCCCTTCTCACCTAACTTAAGATTCCAATTATCCAAATCACGATGGATATGAACCTCAGAGCCAGCAGGTATGGGGTTAGTAGTAAAATCTACTCGATTATTGCTCGAACTAACCAAAAGGCCACTTAGCAAAGTGGGTGGTGGAGAAGGTGATGTGATACTGGTGCTACTTGGAGGAAGATTTTCAAAAACAACATTAGGTGATTTAAAAGAGATCCCACTACTCCCATAATGGGGTATGGACACAGTTAAATTAGTAATGGGGATAGTTGTAGAAGGGGGTAGTGGAGATTTATAAACAAAATCAACTCTGTCAGTAGAGCTAAGATATAAATCGTGATGGGGGTTGAATGTATCAATAAGTTGTTTGGGTGAGCCGTTAATGTAAATGTACATTGAAAAAAACGAATAAATACTCACCAATATAATGAGTGCTCCGAGTTTTCTCTGTTTTCCTTCATCTTCCGTTGTATGTATATGCCTGTTTGATGCTCCTGACGCAGCAAGTAATATACCTTTAAATGGTAGTGCATCTAATATTCTACTTAATAGCTCCTGGGATATTTCTTGAGCACGCTTTATATCTTCTTTCCATTCCTTAACTGTATAAATACTTTGAAATCTATATAAAACTAGAGATAATTGTGGCGATGCTAAACCAATAAAAAATAAAGAT
>CAZOBT010000047.1:1413-8860 GCA_964578025.1 uncultured Rhodocyclaceae bacterium
AATGACTACCAAGAATCTGGTTAAGCTTTTAATATATTTTTCTACGTTTAAGGTATTTATCGAGCTATCACCTCCTAGTCCTTGATACATTCCATGGATAAGCTCAGAGACTTGGCTTGATGACATGTATATTGCAGCAAATATGAACATATAAAAAAATGCTTTTGCATTGAATGGGTTTGGCATTTCTTCATCCCCATTTTTTGAAACATCTTTCAGAGCTTTACTTACCACTTCCTCTGTGTTTTTAATTAGAGAGTTAAATATTTCTTTTCCGTCACTAATAAGATTCTTTAAAAAAGAATATAATCCTCTAAAGTAAATTGCAGCAAAACATAAAGCGGAAATGACAGAAAAGAAAGCCCGAAAAATATCCTTATCAATTTCCTTGCCAAATTGAATAGTCGCAAGCATCCCATTTGCAATAATTAATATCTGCTTGCTGCAAAGAAGAGCTGTTAAAGATATGATCAAGTAAAAATATATCCTAATTCTTTTGTTGTTATTTTTTTGATCGATTTGCTTTTTCGGATATGGAGAAGTTGGTGGTGCACTGATTTCTTTTCTATTTTTATCACCAGTCGACACGTCAATAAATGCTAAAAATTCCTCAGCAATAAATAAGCGGAAATCGTTTACTGCATATAATAATGCCTTCCCAGCTAAACTACAAAAAGATAATATTAATATTATCTTCGTTATTGTTAATAAATCAGCATTATTTATGCCAATGTAGTTTTTTTGTAAGGAAAGTAATAAAACCAACGAAACGAAAAATGCCCAGAACCACAACGCGCCCCAAGAGATAGTTTCTTTAACTTTTCCCAGCATATCCCCCCACATTTTTACAAATAAATACAAAATGGTTACGCTATATATATGCTTTGTTACTGTCAATAATAGTTACAAAAAATATCTCTATGTGGTTAACAAATTACATTGGCATCCCCATCACTCCCGCCCCCGTCGTAGAAACCGCCCTACGCTTGGCGGAACATATGCGGGAGTAAGGCTGCTCTGGTTGTTTGTTAGAATCGCCGCTTCCTTTTTTCTGCGTATTTACGCCGCTTGCCGTGACGACTGCCCATTCGACTTCTGCGCCTGCTTTGCCTTTGTTATTACCCACCTTACCTGCCTTGCCCAAGGCGGGGCAGCGGCTGGATTTTGTGTTGCCGAATGCCACGGCGGATGCGTTTTTGTTGGCCTTGGCGGCGCGGCAGGGGGGGCGGCGGTTGGTGGTGGTGACGGCGAACGCGCTGGATGCGCAACGGCTACTCGATGAAATTCCCAGCTTTGCCCCGGAATTGCGCGTGCGTTTATTGCCCGATTGGGAAACCTTGCCCTATGACAATTTTTCGCCGCACCAAGATTTGATCTCGGAACGTTTGGCAACCTTGTGGGCGAGTTTGCAGGGCGAATGTGAGGTCTTGCTCGTCCCCGCCTCGACCGCTGCGTATCGCCTTAGCCCCTGCGAATTTTTGGCGGCCTACACCTTTGTTTTTCAACGTGGGCAAACATTGGCGGTGGAACGCTTGCGCAAACAAGTCACCTTGGCGGGTTATCAGCATGTGACGCAAGTGGTCTCGCCGGGCGAGTATGCGATTCGTGGCAATTTGATCGACCTCTTCCCGATGGGCGCGGTGCTGCCGTTTCGTTTGGATTTGTTTGATGACGAAATCGAAAGCATTAAAACCTTTGATGTCGACACACAACGCACCGTGTATCCGGTCAATGAAATTCGCCTGTTGCCCGCCAAAGAATTTCCGCTGGATGACAAAGGCCGTACCTGTTTCCGCCAGCGTTTTCGTGAAGCCTTTGAAGGCGACCCAAGCAAGTCGAGCATTTACAAAGACATTTCCACGGGCATTGCCCCGGCGGGGATTGAGTATTACTTGCCCTTGTTTTTTGACGAGACGGCAACGCTGTTTGATTATCTAGACCAAACGGCTTGCTTGGCCTTTTATGGCGATGTGGCGGGGGCTATCGACGATTTTTGGCGTGAAGGCCAACGGCGTTATGAGTTTATGCGTGGCGACAAAGATCGCCCCTTACTGCCTCCCACGGCCTTATTTTTACGCAGCGAGGAATTTTTTAGTGCAGCGAAAAATTATGGACGTTTGCAATTACAGGTACAGGCGGGGGCGGAAACCAGCCCTCAGCTCAATCATTTGCCCTGCCAACGCCAGGCCCTACCGCGCTTGGCGGTAGATCGGCGTGCCGATGATCCGTTTGCCGCCTTACGCGCTTTTTTGGCAGCAGAAGCCAGCCGCCCAGAAGGGCAAGCCGGGAAGTGCCATGTGGTGTTGGTGGCAGAAAGCCACGGGCGCAAAGAAACCTTATTACAAACCTTGGCAGAACATGGCTTAAAGCCAGACAGCCATTTGGAATTTGCCACGCTATTTACCGCAAATGGCAACCCGCTCCCCGGCTTTGCCCTTGCCGTCGCGCCCTTGCATAACGGCTTTAGCCTGCACCATGCCGGGCAACGTTTGCATTGCATTAGCGAAGCCGAGTTATACGCGGGTACGCCGCGCCGCACCCGTCGCCACACACAGAAGAAAAGCAGTTTTGATAATTGGCTGAAAGACTTAACCGAACTCAAAGTCGGTGATCCGGTGGTGCATGAGGCGCATGGCATTGCGCGGTATCAAGGCTTGGTGCATATGGATATGGGCATGGGCGATGGGCCGGTGGAGTTTTTGGAATTGCATTACGCCAACGCCGCCAAGCTGTTTGTGCCGGTAGCGCAACTGCATGTCATTTCGCGCTATAGCGGAGCTGACCCAGAAAACGCGCCGCTGCATACCTTGGGCAGTGGGCAATGGGAAAAAGCCAAGCGCAAAGCCGCCGAACAAGCCCGCGATACCGCTGCCGAATTACTTGCGCTGTATGCGGCACGGGCGGCGCGGCAAGGTCATGCCTTTGTCTTTGAACAAGGCGACTACGAAAAATTTGCCGATGGCTTTGGCTTTGAAGAAACCGCCGATCAAGCGGCGGCGATTGCGGCGGTCTTAGACGACATGCGTTCTGGCAAGCCAATGGATCGCTTGGTTTGTGGCGATGTCGGCTTTGGTAAAACCGAAGTCGCCCTGCGGGCGGCTTTCGCGGCGGTTGCCGGGGGCAAACAAGTCGCGGTGTTATGCCCGACGACCTTGCTCTGTGAGCAGCATTTCCAAACGTTTGCCGACCGCTTTGGCGAATGGCCGATTCGCGTCGCGGAGTTATCGCGCTTCAAAACCACCAAAGAGGTCAATCAAGCCTTGCAAGAACTCGCCGAAGGCAAGGTGGATATTGTCATTGGTACGCATAAGCTGATTCAAAAAGACGTGAAATTTGCGCGGCTGGGGCTGGTGATTATTGACGAAGAACACCGCTTTGGTGTGCGGCAAAAAGAAGCCCTAAAAGCCCTGCGGGCTGAGGTTGATGTCTTGACCTTAACCGCCACCCCGATCCCGCGCACTTTAGCCATGAGTATGGATGGCTTGCGTGATTTCTCGGTGATTGCCACCGCGCCGCAAAAGCGGCTGGCGATTAAAACCTTTGTGCGCAAATTCTCAGACGGGATTATTCGCGAAGCCTTGTTGCGCGAATTTAAGCGCGGCGGGCAGGTGTATTTCCTGCATAACGAAGTCGATACGATTGAAAACATGCGCGAGAAGTTAGAAAAACTCGTGCCAGAAGCGCGGATTGTGGTCGGACATGGGCAAATGCACGAACGCGAGTTGGAGCGCGTGATGCGCGATTTCACCCAACAACGCGCCAATCTACTGCTGTGTACAACGATTATTGAAACCGGGATCGACAACCCACATGCCAACACGATTTTGATGAATCGCGCCGAAAAATTCGGCCTCGCCCAGTTACACCAACTGCGCGGACGGGTCGGGCGTTCGCACCACCAAGCCTATGCCTACTTGTTGGTGCAAGACGAAAAAGCCTTAACCAAGCAAGCCAAACAACGCTTGGAAGCGATTCAGCACATGGAAGAATTAGGCTCAGGCTTTTTCTTGGCGATGCACGATTTAGAAATTCGGGGCGCGGGCGAAGTCTTAGGTGACAACCAATCCGGGGAAATGCAGGAAGTCGGGATTAACCTATTCACGCAAATGCTCAATCGCGCCGTCACCGCCTTAAAACAAGGCCGCCAACCCGATTTAGCCAGCCCTTTAGACATTACGACCGAAATCAACCTGCATACGCCAGCCTTATTGCCCAATGCCTATTGCCCCGATGTGCATGAACGTTTGACCTTGTACAAACGCTTGGCGAATGCAGAAAACAGCGACGAGCTGGATGCCTTGCAAGAAGAGCTAATCGACCGCTTCGGCGAACTCCCACCGCAAGGCCATGCCCTGTTAACCACGCACCGCACCCGCTTGCTGGTTACGCCCTTGCACATCCAAAAACTCGATGCCACCAGCACACAAATCACCCTGCAATTCAGCCCCGACTTCGCCAAAGCCAACCCCGCCCCGATTGAACCGATGCGCCTCATTGAGCTGATCCAAAACAACCGCAATTACAAACTCGCCGGACAAGACAAAATCAGCTACCAACGTAACGCCCCCACCCTCGCCGAAAAATTCACCGCTATTCGGGAAATGCTCAATGAACTGCAAAAGCCAGTTGTGGTGAAAAAGGCAGAGGGGAAAGGGAATAAGGACAAGGGCAAACCAGCAGACAAACAACCTATCGAGCTGTCCGAAAATACTTGACCACTACAATTTCCAAACTCGCGCTGCGCGAAGCCTTCCAACGCGGCAGCCTCGCCCCAATCCCAACCCCGTGGTTAAATTTACGCCGGGATTTTCATTTGATTTGGCATAAACAAAAATATTTAACGGCGGGGATGAATGCTTTTTTAGAGCTATGCCGCAAGCAACAAACAGAGGATTTCAGCCGTTTGCCAATTCCATAGCCTCAGACTCGCCAACCAACGGTAGGCTTACTGGCTGTCCCGATACTTGCGCCAGCCATTCCAGCTATACAGTGCCAAGCCGCTCCAAATACAGACAAAGGTGAGCAAGCGATTGGGGGCAAACGGTTCGTTAAACAAAAAAACGGCGGTCGCAAATTGCATGGTGGGGTTGATGTACATCAGCATGCCGACCGTGGCTAAGGTTAAACGCTGGGTGGCAGCGGCAAAGGCCATCAATGGCACGGCGGTCAATAGCCCGGCAGCAGCCATCAAACCTTGGGTTTGCCAGTCCTGCGCCACAAAAACGGCATGACCGGCGTTCGCTTGCCAAATTGCGTAAGCCAAAACAAAGGGCAACATGGCTAAGGTTTCGACCCATAAACCAGAGACGGCATCGACTGGCACTTGCTTGCGCACCAAGCCATAGACCCCAAAGGTAATCGCCAAAAATAAAGATACCCACGGCACTGCCCCAAGGGCAATAAATTCATTGACCACCCCAAGCAAGGCCAGCCCAACGGCTAACCATTCCCAGTGATTTAAACGTTCTTGCAAAACCCAATAGCCAAGCAAAATATTGACTAAGGGAGTCAAAAAATAGCCAATGCTTGAAGCAATGACCTGATGTTGATCCACCGCCCAGACAAACATCAGCCAATTTGCGCCAACCAAGCCCCCGGCTAAGGCTAAACGCTGTACATATCGCGGGTGTTTGAGCACTGCCAGTACCCGCTGAAACCCTTGTTGTAGCAGCAAAACCAAACTAACGACAATGAATGCCCACACTGCCCGATTCGACATAATATCGGCGGGCGGAATATGCCCGAGTTGCCGGAAAAACAAGGGGAAGAAGCCCCAAATCCCATAGGCAAGGAGGCCAAAAAGAATCCCTGCCCCAAGGCGTGATGATGGTGGATGAACTTGGGTTTTAGTCATTGCGTAAGTTTTGTGCTTGAGTTGGCTCTGGGCAGTGGCTCAGAATTTTCCAGGCGGCAGATTGATAATCACGGCGATACAAGACCAAAAGCACCATGATGCTAAAGGTAGCAAGTAGGGCGGGGTTAATGAGCCAGCCTAAGGTCGCTAGACCAAAGTAATACGCCCGAATCCCCCGATTAAAGTCATCCCCCGCCAAACTGTTAATTCCCGCAAGCCTTTGTAGATAGGCGGCAATTTCTGGCTGTTCTGGTGTGCCAACGGGTGCTGCCCCGACCAAAATTGACAGCAAATTAAATTCACGCAACGCCCATGTAAATTTGAAATAGGCATACACAAAACTGCCGAGCAATAACACCAGTTTTAGCTCCAGCAATTCTTGACTGGCTTTATTCGCAGCAAAGGGCAGATCGGCGGTGATCGTTAACAATTTGTCGGACGCACCTAATACCGCAAACAAGCCTGCAATGATGTAGATGGTGGTATTGGCATAAAACGAAACGCTGGTGACCAAATTGCCAATCAACGAGGCATCGACAATGCGCACCTCTCGCGCAAGCAAGCGTTTTGCCCACATTAAGCGGTAGGCGTGGCTTTGTTCGATTAAGCCGCCACATCGCCAGCGGCTGTGTTCCGAAAACCACGCATAGCCTGCCCAACACACAAAAAAGATACTGACCGCCAACCAATCATGGGCGGTTAAATACGGAAAAGCGTGCATGGTTTAGCGTTTTCTTTGTACAGAGGCAGGAGCTTGTTCTTTGGCGACAATTTGTTCGGCTTGGGTGGTCACTTTATTCACCGCATCTAACATGGCTGCCGCGACCACTTTGCCTTCATTGGTATTGCCCCAGCCCAAGCCCCCTGCGCCACCCAATCGCCCAAAAATCACGCCGCCAATACCCACATCCGTCGCCCGCGCTGAGCCTTCGGCGGCAATCAGTTGTTCGGTGGTTTCATTATCGGTGACAAATAAGGTGACTTGCGCTTCGGCAAATTTCACCCCAGATAATGCACCCGCGTATTGCCCAATTTTGGGAATTTGGCTGGCAATACCACCAATTGCTTGCCCTGCATTGCGTTCGCTAAAGGCCAAATTCGGCGTGATGGTAAATTGGGCTTCATAGACTTTGCCACGCGGATTTACGGTGCTATTGGCACGGGTTAAGCCTTCGTTTTGCAAGGAAATCTCTTGCCGTGTGCCATTTAAACCGGCAAAACGATCGACCACCCGAAAGCAGCCACTTTGCTGCAACATCAAGCGTAATAAGGGAACGGGCGACTCTGGTAGGTTCGGGTAATGGGCGGCATAGCCATAGCCCCGTGGATTCTCAACCACAGCCACCATCGCAATCGGGGTGGTGCATTTCCGCAAACTCCCATTTTCACCTTGCGTACCCGCCGGCCCCGTACTACCCGTCACCACACTACCGCCCTTCCCGGTTTCGACATGACGACTACTATCCAACACTTGCCCGGCGGCCTCTTTGGCACGGTCACACGCTGTCAGCGGCAGAAGTATTAACGTACATAACATGGCGGGCAGCAGGGACTTAACGCGATAAGTAGGAAGCAAGGTATTGGGCATAGGGT
>CAZOBT010000047.1:8960-12183 GCA_964578025.1 uncultured Rhodocyclaceae bacterium
GCGGGCAGCAGGGACTTAACGCGATAAGTAGGAAGCAAGGTATTGGGCATAGGGTGTTCCAATCAGTTCGGCGAATTGGGGTAGGGGAAAATTTGGCTCAGAGCCAGTGTTGTGCCATTGGCTTGGGCAATGCGTACATGCTCACGGCGAAACTCACGGGCATGATGCAAACCACAAGAGTGCGCAATCATATCGATTTCGCGGTTCATATTGCGACAGTAATTCGCGACGCGCTCCACCTTATCTTCAACCACCAAACCACGTTGTAGGCGTGGATCATGGGTAGTAATCCCCGTGGGGCAAGTATTGCTATGGCAACGTAAGGCTTGAATGCAGCCCAAGCTAAACATAAACCCGCGTGCGGTATTCACAAAATCTGCGCCACAGGCTAATGCCCACGCCGCTTTGGCGGGAGTGACTAATTTGCCCGCCGCAATGACTTTTACCCGGTCTTTTAACCCGGCTTGCAGCAAACTATCCACAACACGCGGTAAAGATTCACTGATGGATAAAGCCATATGGTCAGCCAAGGCTTGCGGTGCCGCACCTGACCCCCCTTCACCGCCATCCACCGCAAGGAAATCGGGGGCAAACTCTAAGCCACGTTGTAACACTGCCTCGTTGAGCTGATTCATAAATAACCAGCCACCAATCGCTGTTTTAATCCCAACGGGTTTGCCCGTAATTTCACGCACCCGCACCACCATTTCGAGCAATTCTTCCATCGAGGCAATGTCGTAATGCCGATTCGGGCTGAGTGAATCTTGTCCCACTGGAATGCCGCGAATCGCCGCGATTTCCGGGGTTACTTTGGCGGCAAGCAACACGCCTCCTTTGCCCGGTTTTGCCCCTTGTGCCAGTTTGATTTCAAAGGCGCGAACCGTTTCATGCGCGGCAATTTCACGCAATTTTTGCGGATCAAGCCGCCCATGCTCATCGCGCACCCCGTATTTTGCCGTACCAATCTGGAACATGATGTCGCAGCCACCTTCAAGGTGATAGGGGCTTAAACCGCCTTCGCCCGTATCTAACCAACACCCCGCCATTGCCGCGCCCCGCGACAACGATTGCACCGCTGGTTTAGAGATTGCGCCAAAACTCATGCCACTAATGTTGATCGCTGAACGTGCCAAAAACGGGTAGGCACAATAATCCGTGCCAATTTCGAGGGCAGGCGCGGGTAAGCGTTCTTCCTCTAAGACAGGGAACGGCGCGTTAACAAACAACAATGCGCCGGGTTGGTGAATATCGTAGGTTGAACCAAAGCCAACAATGCCACCTTCGTTTTTGGCTAAGCGATAGACCCAAGCGCGAGTGGCACGATTAAAGGGCATTTCCTCGCGGTCGCCAAGAAAGAAGTATTGGCGGAAATACTCGCCTAAGCGTTCAAAAAAGAAGCGGAAATGCCCGACTACCGGGTAATTGCGCAATACCGAATGCCGCTTCTGGGTCACATCCCGAAAATAGCGATACCCCAAAAAAACCATCGCCAACACCAGCAGCACAATGCCTAACCGAATATGGAAAACTGTATCTATACCAAACATCAAAGCCCCCTTTGCTACTTTCGTAAGCATCCGCCAAGACAATAGATCATGATCCCTGCCCTGAAAAAAGCAAAGAACGCATCAGCCAGATAAGCGAACTACGTCCGTTTTCTAGCCAGGCACAAAAACTCGCAAAGGCATTAAATGTAATAAATCTTTTCAAAACGAAAAACAAGCACACAAAGTGGGACAATAGGCGTAATAAGCAATAAGTTTTGTGTATTACGACACAGGGTGATGCTTCCCCCGCTGCTTCCCCTTGTCTCCCTAGTTCATTTTTTGCATTGGAGTATTGCAAATGAAACAAACTCACACGCTTTCATGCCTAGCCGCGAGTGTGTTGATGAGCTTGGCCTTGGTAGGACACGCAAACGCAAATTCAGCCAATACCAGTTCGGCTAGCACGACTGTTGCAGGTGCGACAAATGCAGCACAGCCACGCCTCAAGAATGCCCCAGCAGTAAAGAAAAGCTACGCGCAACGCAAAGCGAAAAAACGTCACAAACACAAGCAAGTTGGGCAATACATGAGTTTTGACAGCAATATGGCAGCTTGTACCACCTATTGCTCGGTAAATTTTGAGGCGGCAACCGCTAACGCCCCATTGGTCGCACGAGTAACGGATCACTGAGTTGTCAGCAGAAATAGTAGTTAAAAAGCCCTCGTTGTTGTCGAGGGCTTTTTGTTTAGTTTAGAAATCTTTAGCGGCTTCCCACAAAATAAAACCGTCAGGTTTACCCTTTTGGGTGCGTTCTAACATTTGCAATACAGGCCACAACCGTGCTTGTAGGCGCACCGGTGGCTCTTGTGGCGTTTCCTTGCCTTCCTCCTCAGCCTCCTTGTTATCCTGATTGTCTTTAAGCTCTGGCGTGGCTTGACTTAAGGCATGTAACGCCGCTAATGCCGGGGCAATTTGTTCATACGTAATTACCCCACGCGCACTACAACTTTTGCCCAAGGTATGCAAAACCAAAGCAGCAAGGTCGCTGTTCATAAATAATTCACCGCTTTCGGTGGATACAAACTTAACTAGCATCGTGTTCTCCCTGTTTGTGCAGATCAGCCTTCAATCTACCCGTTTTTACGGTGACTCTCTATGCCTTCTTTGCCTGATTTTTCATATCCACCAGACTGCTGCCAATTACTGCGCGTACTCTGTAGCGATTGGGATAGCCCCACAGGTGTGTTACAAATTTTTGAGCGCACGACTCCAAACGCGGCCTGGCAAACAGTTGGGACAGCAATCCCTGTCGTGTTGGGGCGAAATGGTCTGGCGTGGGGACGGGGCTTACATACATTGCCAGCCACAGCATCCGTACAAACCAATGAGTTAAACGACTTATTTGGTCTAGCACCACATAAAATTAAACAAGAAGGCGATGGCTATGCCCCAGCGGGGTGTTTTAGCCTTGATTTTGCATTTGGTCTAATCACTACCGAGCTAGCTCAACCCGATGTGCCAGCTTGGTCATATCGGCAAATCCAAGCTAATTCTTACTTTGTAGACGATCCAAGCTCACCTCATTACAACCAATGGCTTGATTGGCCTGAGCCTAATCATGCCCATGCCCCGCCCTCACCCCTCGCGTGTCCTTGGCATAGTGCAGAGACCATGCGCCGTCACGACCATCGTTATGATTGGGGTGTTGTCGTTAACCATAACCGGGGTGAAGTAT
>CAZOBT010000048.1:0-9160 GCA_964578025.1 uncultured Rhodocyclaceae bacterium
CCCACCTGCCGCCGCCGTCTTTACCGTGATACTCAACAACACCCCGAGGACAAGACAACAACCTGAGCGCAAATATAGACCAAATTGCAAATCTGCCAAATTAAGCATGTTAAACCTTTTATTTTTAGTCATAGACCAAATCAAACGCATCGCTAATCCATTCCAAGCTGTCCAGTGATAAGGCGGTGAGGCAAATGCAATCAAAACGACAAGGGCGGTGTTGTTGGGCGGGGTGCGTCAGCAGGTAATGTTGGGCAGCAAGGATCAGGCGTTGGCGTTTTTGCCAATCAATACTTGCCGCCGCGCCGCCAAAATTGGGCGAACGGCGTAGGCGCACTTCGACAAAGACTAAGGTTTGCCCTTCTAGACAAATCAGATCAATTTCCCCGCCACGAATGCGATAATTCCGCCCCAGCAGGTGCAAGCCCTGCATCGTCAGAAATTCCGCCGCCAAATTTTCTGCCGCCGTGCCATCACGTTGGCGTACTGGGCGGGAAGATGGCGGCGATTTTTTGGGTTTTGCGACCTTGTTCATGATGGCTTCACTGGATAAATAATAATGACAATAGAATCATCGGTATTGTATGTAGTTCCTACGCCTTTAGGCAATTTGCATGATCTGAGTGCGCGGATTCGTGAGGTATTGTGTGGGGTGACATGGATTGCGGCGGAGGACACTCGGCATAGTGCGCCCTTGTTAAAACACCTTGGCAGCATGGCAAAAACCCTGCCTGCGCATGAACATAATGAAGAAGCGGCAGCAGGCAAGATCATTGAACGCCTTACCACTGGCGAGAGCGTCGCCTTGATTTCCGATGCAGGAACGCCCGCGATTTCTGACCCCGGAGCGCGGATTGTGGCGCGAGTGCGCGAAGCTGGATTTCGCATTACGCCATTGCCCGGCCCTTGCGCCGCTGTCACCGCGCTATCTGCTTCAGGGCTAACGGATCCGCATTTTTTGTTTTATGGCTTCTTGCCCAGCAAAAGCGGACAACGCCGCCAAGCCTTAAGCGAATTGCTCACCTTGCCCTACACCTTGGTCTTTTACGAAGCCCCGCATCGCATTCTGGAAACCGTTGCCGATTTAGCCGAAGTATTTGGGGGCGAGCGTACCTTGGTCATTGCGCGGGAAATCAGCAAACTCTTTGAAACGATCCATAGTCTACCGCTTGGCGCAGCTACTGCATGGCTTACCGCCGACCCAAATCAACAACGTGGCGAATTTGTCCTAATGCTCTCCGGCGCACCTACTAACAAAGGCGACACCGCCGAAGCCGAGCGCGTCTTAAAGCTGCTCTTAGGCGAAGGCTTACCCGTAAAACAATGCGCCAAACTCGCCAGCGGTATCACTGGCATCAACAAAAACGCCTTGTATGAGATGGCGTTGGAATTAAAAGCAGCGGCAGAAAGCTAATTTTCCAGCCTTGGATTTTTGTTAATTACTCCAAACACCTTTTAAGGAATTTACGATGGAACTTACCCTCACTCGTCCTGATGATTGGCATTTGCATTTGCGGGATGGCGATGCTTTAGCGGCGGTGTTGCCGCATACGGCGCGGCAGTTTGCGCGGGCGATTGTCATGCCGAATTTGAAACCGCCGGTAACGACGGTGGCGCAAGCGGCGGCGTATCGGGAGCGGATTTTGGCGGCCTTGCCAGCAGGGATGAATTTTGAGCCATTGATGACCTTGTACCTGACTGACAACACGCCTCCCAGCGAGATTACCGCTGCCGTGGCTGCGGATTTTGTTAAAGCGGTGAAGTTGTATCCTGCGGGGGCAACGACTAATTCGGATGCGGGTTTGACCGATATTCGCAAAGCTGATGCGGTGTTAGCCGAGATGGAAGCTCTCGGTTTGCCCTTGTTGGTACATGGCGAAGTGACTGATCCCACGATTGATTTATTCGACCGTGAGAAAGTCTTTATCGACACCGTGTTGCAGCCTTTATTACAACGTTTTCCTAAGCTGCGTTTGGTCATGGAACACATTACGACCAAGGATGCCGCCGAGTTTGTTGCCGGGGCGGGGGAGAATGTGGCGGCAACGATTACCGCACATCATTTGCTCTATAACCGCAATGCGATTTTCCAAGGTGGCGTGCGTCCGCATTGGTATTGCTTGCCGGTGTTAAAGCGCGAAACGCATCGTGAAGCCTTGGTCGCTGCCGCCACGTCAGGTAGCCCTCGCTTCTTCCTTGGGACAGATTCTGCGCCCCACGCCAAACTGACCAAAGAAGCGGCCTGTGGTTGTGCCGGGTGTTATACCGCCTATACCGCGATGGAGCTGTATGCCGAAGCCTTCGCCCAAGCCAATGCCTTAGACCAGCTCGAAGCCTTCGCCAGCTTTAACGGCCCAGACTTCTACCGCCTACCACGCAACCAAGGCACGATCACCCTACGCCAAGTGGAAATCCGCGTTCCCGACAGCTTCCCCTATGTCAATGGCGACACCCTCATCCCGCTCCGCGCCGGGGAAACCTAGGGCTGGAAATTCGTCGATTAGGATTTGCTTCATTTCTGCCAAATTATCATGACCACGCCCCCGTTTTCCCTGCACCACCTCCCCCCCGTTACTAGCGTATTAGGTCAACTTTTTGCCCCAGTGCGGGCGGATTGTTTGGCGTGTTTAGCGGTAACAGAGCGTCCCGGTGCGGCGGAGTTAACGGCCTTAGCCACGGCACGCGGGATTGTGGTTGGGGGCGAAGGGGAGGCGCGGGGACAAGCCTTGCGTTTTACTCCACCCACCAACGATGGTTGGGGGTATGAAATGCGGATTGCGCAATTTGGCTGCGTCGAAACCCGCGCCGAGTCATGGCATGATTTTTTTAATGCCTTGGTTTGGTTGCGTTTTCCCCTTGCCAAAGCCGCTCTCAGTGCGGCGCATTACGCCGCAATGTCAAGCGCAGGGCGGGGGCAGCGGCGCGATGCTTTAACCCATTTTGATGAATGTGGCGTGATTTTGGTGGCGCGTGATCCAGCGTACTTAGCGCAAGTGCGGGAATTTCGGTGGCGCGAGTTGTTTTGGGACAATCGTGCGGCGTTAGCGGCAAATTTAGAGGTGGTGATCTTTGGGCACGCCACTTACGAACAGCTCTTACAACCCTTTCGCGGCCTCACCGCCAAAGCCATCTTGCTACACCTACCGCCTGAGCACGCGTATTGGCAGATGGCAGCCAGCCAACGCTGGGCATTTTTAGATGCGTATTTAGCTGATTACCTCAGCCGTCCCGCCACCACGCTCACCCGTCCCCGCGACCTCCACCCCTTCCCCCTCCTCGGCCTCCCCGACCTTGTTCCCGAAAACAACACCGCCAGCTACTACGATGACACTTGGCAATTTCGTAGTGGGCGGCGCGGCAAGCAAAGTTAGCGAATATTTTTCGCCAAAAACTCCAACAGCACCTGCACCGGGTAGGGAATATGGCGGTTGTGCGGCAGGATGGCGTAGATGCCGGGTTGGGGCTGCGGGTAGTTGTCGAGGATGATTTGCAATTCGCCCCGCGCCACATAAGGGGCAGCGATAAAGTCGGGTTGGCAGGTAATGCCCATCCCAGCGGCAGCGGCGAGGCATAAGGCATCGCCATTATTGGCGCAGAAGTTCCCGTGAATCGGGTAACTTTCGATGTTGCCATCAATCTCAAATTCTAAATCTGGACTCGCCCCGCCCGTATAGAGCAAGGCATGATGTTGCATTAACTCGCGTGGATGTTGCGGGCAGCCCTGTTTGGCTAAATACGCGGGAGCGGCGAGGAGGTGGAGTTGAATCGCGCCAAGGCGGCGCACGATGTCTTGATGGTGCAAATGGCGCGTAATTCGCAGCGACAGATCAAACCCCTCAGCGACCAAATTCACCCGCCTATCGGTGTAATCCACGTCTAAACTGATGTCTGGATAGTGGCGGAAAAAGTCAATAAACAAAGGGGCAAGGCAGCTTATGCCGTAGCTTAAAGGCACAGAGAGGCGAATTGATCCTTTTGGCATTTGGCGGGATTTGCCAATCTTGGCTTCACAGGCTTCAACCTGCTGCAAAATCGCCCGACATTCCACCAAATACGCCGCCCCAGCACTGCTCAAGGTTAACCGCCGCGTGCTGCGCAACAACAAGGGTACGCCCAGATGCTTTTCTAAGGCTGCAATCTGCCGCGTCACCACCGACCGCGCCACCCCAAGCTGCGCCGCCACCGCCGCAAAACTCCCCCGCTCCGCCACGCGCACAAACCATTGCATTGCTGTCAGTCGATCCATTGTTGTTTTTTGGTAAGAAACAAAATGGGGAGATTATCTAACGAGCTAGACGATCAAGGTGTTGAGGCACGACCGACAATCGCTATCGCCTTAATCCAAGCTATGGGGTTTATGTAGCAGTTCTTGCATCAAATGATGCAATTCTTGATGCGCTGCTCCACTATGGGCATCCACTGCATGAGGGTCGGTGTGTCCCAATGTCGTCGCTGGGCGAGTGACTTGATTCGCCTCGGCTTCTACATTTGCAGCAGCGGCAGGTAAAGGTACATGCTCATCGTTATGGAACAGATCACGCAATTCCAACTTACTGGGCTTAGCAGCCTCTGTCTTGGTAGAGAACCAGACATCGGTCATTTCTGCTGTTGCCCCGGTGGCTGTTGTGTAGCTACCAACCTGCGCATAACGATTGCCTGCGACCACCTTATCCGAATTGGTAAAGTCTAAATTCAGACTATGTACCCCAGCCGTTTCAAGGCCAAATAACTCACTGGCATCGCTCTTGCCATCTTGGTTAGCATCACGCCAGACCTTGAGTTGCGCAAACTTTTCATCATTCGCATCAATGATGCCATCTTGGTTGGAATCGTAATCGGCTAAGGCCGCAAAACCGTTGGCGGCCTTGTCACCATTAGCCAAACGTGTGTTGTTACCAAACAATTCGCTACCATCATCAATCGTGCCATTCTGATTACGATCAACAACCAAGAACGCATCATTTGCCCCAACCCAACCCGTTTGCTCCTGTGTGCCATCGGCATTAATGTCAAAGTGAATATTGGCATTTAAGCCCACCGTTTGCACCCCATTCCCATCCAAATCCAAAATAAGGGGGGATTGGTCACTCACACAGTTTAAGGTCAGCATGTTTGGCGTTGGATCTAAATTGCCATTGCTGTCCTGCACCTCAAAACTCACATTCCCGGTGCTAACACCATTCGGTGACAAACCAGTCAAGAAAACGCGCCCTGCTTCAATATCTTCCACCGAAATAAACTGGTTAATTGGCAAAGGCTGTTGTTGACCATCATGCAAAATGAAGCCAGATACACCTAGGGATAAGTTCAGAAGACGCACACCTGCCAGACTCGTACCATCCTCATTGGCTTGGAAGCCAAAATCACTGGCACTCACTTGGTACAAGCCAGTTTCATTGCCATACATAATGGTTTTTGACGTGCCTTCTGGAATGGCATCAAGACCGTGGACCAAAACACTTACTATGTTTGTTTGTCCATCAGCGGTTGTAACCATAAAGGCATCAGCAACTTCCTGTCCAGTTTGTAGGTCTTGAACAACGTCTTTGTTGTTATCCAAAACATAAGACCAGCTACCATCTGTTGCTAGCGTAAAGGTACCAAATTGCCCAACTGTTGCAGTTTGTGCCAAAAAGCTAGTTGTAGACATTTGCACCTGACCATTTGCTGTTAGTGTCGTGTCTTCCATCACATGGGCGGTGATAGGTGGTTGTGAACCAGCAATACCCCAAGCATTGATATGTAATGAAGCACTTGAACATGCACCAAAAGCATCTCTAACCGTGTACGTAAATACATCTGTTGCCATTTGCCCCTGAGCAAGATGGGCAACAGCATTGGGGTTTGCTTGATAGAAGTAACTACCATCTGCTTGTACTGTTAATTGCCCATACTGACCAATCACCACAGAACCAATTTGTCCAGTTGCCATGTCAACTGCCCCAGCAGCGATACCTGTCAATGTTACTGAGTCGTTTAGGTCAACATCGCCCACTCGGTTTGATAAACGTAATAAGTTGAGCCAAGGCTCACTTTGACCATCAAAGTTATCAACTTGGGTGATATTTGTACCATTTAGGGTCAGAGCAACTCGATCAACTGCCCACGACTCATCGTTGTAATCTTGGTGAATGGTTGAGCCAAAACCCAGCCGCACTTGCCCGTTCGCATCAAGGGTAACGTCTAAAGTTAAACTATTGAGTTCATCGCGGTAACCAGAATAACCGATTGCATTTCCCAGATACACGCCATCTTGAGTGTCATGGCTGTAAAACCTCTCCAATGCAAGCTCACCATTAGCAAACACACGGAAGGACTCTCCCTCATAGCGTTCATAACTTTTGCCACCATCCCAACTATCAATTTCAACCATGGAAACATCAATAGCTACTGTTTTCCCTGCATTTTCCGCCCCAAAATCAAACGTCTTAGCAATTTGTTCTTGACCATAGGTATAACCACCAAACCTACCTGATGTCCCCTCAAGCGCAACACCTTCACTGCCAATAAATGAAGGAAATAATCCGACTATGCTTGAATTGGCCACTGGCCCATCGTTTGTTCCAGTAATAGCAATATTCAAGGTAGCACTACTAGTCCCACCATGACCATCACTTACGACATACGTGAAGGTGTCTGTCGCAATAGCTCCTTGAGCCAATTTGTTGGCCTTTGCTGCGTCAGCGGTGTAACTATATGAACCATCCGAATGCAACAACAAATGACCAAACTCGCCTGCAACAGGGGAACCAAGCAAGTTTAATGTTGGTACTGCTGTGCCTGCGCCAACATTGGTTACAAGTAGTTGGTTACCATCAGGATCACTATCGTTTTGTAACACACCTTGATTTGCCGCTCGTGTTACCGTTTCATCCTCATTGACATTCGCAAAATCTGCTGTTGCGAGAGGGATGCTATTTTGTAAACCACCACCTTCCTGAGCACCATTGCCTTGTGAACCACCACCAGAAGCATTCCCCTCTACCACCATTGTCAATGTGGTTACTGACATGCCACCATGCCCATCATTGATTTGATAGGTAAAAATATCTGCGCCAGTTTGCCCAGTTGTTAAGCTATTTGTATTGTTTGCCACATAGACATAACTACCATCACTACCCAGAGTCAGTTGACCATAAGTCCCTTGCAGAGCGGTTGCGATATTGTTCATATCAGGAGACTGAGTACCAACAGCCACACCACCTATTACGAGAATATCCCCATCAACATCAGTGTCATTCGTTAACACCGACCCCGAAAATGTCTGTGTCACTACTAGAGCAGTAGCGTCAACATGGTGGACATCGGCAACAGCAACAGGGGAGTCATTCGTTCCTGTAATGCTTAATACTAGGGTACTAAACGATACGTCACCTTTACTATCTGTAGCACGATAAGTGAAAGTTTCTGTTTGTACCTCCCCCTCTTTTAACTGATTCGCTGCTTCAGTATTTGCATAATACGAATAGCTACCATCACTTGCCAAAATCAATGTGCCATAAGTTCCAGTTAAAGGGGTACTCAAACCACCTTCTGTGGGCATTGCCACACCAACAACCACACCCGTTACTGTCAAAATATCCTGATCGGAATCCGTGTCATTAGCCAATACCCCAAGCCCCGCCCCACGAGTCACAGCTTGGTTTTCTATTACACTTGCCTGATCGGCATTGGCTACGGGTTGGTCATTCGTGCCAGTGACAGTGATGGTTAAGGTGGTAGTTGATACGCCCCCCTGCCCATCACTTAGTTGATAGGTAAATACGTCTTGTTGAGTTTCCCCGACTTTTAGGCCATTTGCGGCTTCTGTATTTGCCACATAAGAATATCCCCCATCGCTGGCAAGCGTTAATACGCCATACACTCCCAATACAGGCGTACCTAGATTGGCACTGTTAGGCACAGTATTACCCAAGGCGAGGCCAGTGATGACTAAGCGATCACCATCCACATCACTATCATTTTTGAGCAAGCCCTCTGCGGCTGTCAGGGTTAGGCTTGCATTTTCATAGACAGCCCCAGTATCTCGTGTGGCGATTGGTAGATCATTTGCTCCAGTAATCGTAATGCTTAAGGTCGTGATAGATGTTCCACCTTGACCATCACTAATTTGATAGCTAAATATTTCTTGTTGGGTTTGCCCAACTTTTAAGGCATCCGCCGCCGCAGTATCAGCGGCATACGAATAACTTCCATCACTGGCAACGGTTAATGTGCCATACGTCCCCACCAGTGGCACACCAAGGTTATTTGTAGCAGGTGCGTTATTACCAACGGCTACCCCCGTTACGAGCAAGCGATCGCCATCCACATCACCATCATTACGCAATAAACCTTGTAATGCAGTAACAAAGAGTTCTGCATTTTCATCGACACTTCCAACATCAACAGTTGCGACTGGTCGATCATTTGCTCCAGTAATCGTAATGCTTAAGGTTGTGATAGAAGTTCCACCTTGACCATCACTAATCTGATAGCTAAACACTTCTTGCTGGGTTTCCCCAAGCTTCAAGGCATTCGCTGCCGCCGTATCAGCGACATAAGAGTAACTGCCATCACTGGCAACGGTTAAAGAACCATAAGTACCAAGCAAAGGCGTTGCGACATTACCAGACACATTAGTAGTCGAACCCGTTGCGACACCAATGACAGTAAGTTTATCTCCATCAGCATCGGTATCATTTAACAGCAAACCTGTACTGGCATTACGAATAACACTCTGGTTTTCTGTGACCGTTGCTATGTCAAGCACGGCCACATTACCTAGTTTCTGAAACTCGTCCGCGCTTTCACCACTCGCTGCACCCCGTACAATAATCGTGAGTGTGGTGGTAGACATACCACCTTTGCCATCAGAGATTTGATAGGTAAAGACATCTTGCGCACTTTGTCCTTCCAGCAAACTTAAGCTTGCAGCTCCATTAGCACGGTATTGATAATTGCCATTAACATGCATGGTTAGTTCACCGTATGTGCCAACAATCTTTGCATTCAGTCCTTCCGCACTGGGAGGAGCTAGCCCCGCTGCTACACCGAGTACCTTTAAGGTATCACCATCAGGATCACGGTCATTGCTTAAAACCCCCCCACTACTACCTTGTGTGACATCATCTTTAGCATTCACTGTCACAACATCTGCAATGGCAATTGGTAAATCATT
>CAZOBT010000048.1:9260-12155 GCA_964578025.1 uncultured Rhodocyclaceae bacterium
CCCGTATCAGCCGTCGCGACGGGTGCATCAGCTGCCCCAGCAATTTTGATACTTAGACTCGTCACCGATGTACCGCCCTTGCCATCAGAAATGGTATAGGTAAACGTATCTGTTGCACTTTGTCCTATTTGTAGAGCTTGGGCTTTTGCCCCAGTTGCCCGGTAGGAGTAGCTACCATCCGCCTTCATGGTTAACACACCATACTCACCCACAAGATCGCCACTGCCATTGGTAGAAACACTCTTGCTTTCTCCGGTACTTGCTGAGCGGACTGCGGTTACTTTAATTTGGTCTAATGTATCAATATCTCTATCATTGCTTAATACACCTTGAGTTGCTGGAACATTTAACAGTTGGTCTTCTCTAACCTCTGTTGCATCCATCGTTGCAATTGGCTGGTCGTTTGTTCCTGTAATACTGGCTTTAACAGTGACCTTAATTGTTTCTTTACCAATCACCAGTGAAGAGGTAAAGGTTTCTTCCACCACCTGCCCCGCTGCCAAGCTATTTGCTTTATCTGCAATATATTTATACGTACCATTCGCACTGATTTGCCAACTGCCATATTTAGCGGGAATCGTAATGTAGCCAGAAGCGGGAAGGTCAAACAGATCGTTACTTGCAGTACGTATCTGACTGATCGCAGGAACACCTGTACCAACTTGATTAAGTAAGCCAGCCAGCCAAAACTGTGTATTGGCAGAGGCATCTTCTGTGACATTTAAAGTACGGTTCAATGCTTTATTCAGCAGTGTTGATAACAGACTAGCCATGATTCTCTCCACATAAAACGGGACTTATTTCACTATTTTCTCACTCTAAATCTACTAAATCGATAAGAAAAATCCTATTGGACGAAAGTAGTAATTTTCGCCATTTGCTTTAATTTTTTATTTTTATAAATTTAAACAAATTTACCAATTCATTTAAGATCAATGGCTTGCTGTTAAAATCAGGACAACTATTTATCTATTGATAATAAAAGGGTTAATCCTTGTCTTCAATTCGTCATATTTTTGCCCCCGATGGGCCGATTGCACAGGCTATTCCCGGCTACCACCTGCGTGAGCAACAGGTAGAACTTGCCGAGCAAATTGCATCCTGTATTTCTAAGCAAGGTGCATTTATTGCCGAAGCAGGCACAGGGACAGGAAAAACATTCGCTTATCTTATTCCGGCGATTCAATCTGGGGGGAAAGTAATTGTTTCTACGGGTACAAAAACATTACAAGACCAGATATTTAATAAAGATATTCCAACGGTACGCAAGATTTTAAAAACGCCGCTCAAAGTCGCTTTATTAAAAGGCCGGGCAAATTATGTGTGTCATTATTATTTAAGCAATGCCTTAGACGATGGGCGGTTTTTAAGTCGGGAAGATGCGCACCATGCGCGGCTGATTCAACGGTTTACACAAGAAACCAAAACGGGGGATAAAAGCGATTGCTTTGCCGTGCCAGAAACCTCCCCGGTGTGGCAGCAAGTCACCTCGTCCCGCGAAAATTGTTTGGGCCAAGATTGCCCGGCGCATGACGATTGTTTTGTCCTTGCTGCCCGGCGCGAGGCGATGGCGGCGGATTTAGTGGTGGTGAATCACCATTTGTTTTTTGCCGATGTGATGCTGCGTGATGAAGGTGTTGCCGAATTACTGCCCGCCTGTAACACCGTGATTTTTGATGAAGCACACCAACTGCCCGAAGTCGCGGCTTTGTTTTTTGGCACTAATTTTTCGACTGGGCAACTCAACGAACTCATCCGCGATACGCGCAACGAAGGCTTGCTGGTGGCGCGGGACTGCCTCGATTTGCAAGACAGTGGCAAGCGTTTAGACAAACTCGCCAAAGATTTGCGCCTTGTCGTTGGTGTAGATAACGGGCGGTTTGCTTTTCCGCAACTGCAACAAAAACGCGGGTTTGTTGAAGCCTTAGATGAACTGATCGCCGAGCTGGCGGTGTTTACCCAATGCCTAAGTACGCAAGCCCAACGCTCACCGGGGCTGCAAAAATGTTGGGAACGCGCCTGTGAATTGCAAGAACGTGTCACCGCATGGCAAACGCCGCCAACGGCAGGCATGGTGCGCTGGGGTGAAGCCTTTAATTTGTCCTTGCAACTCAACACCACACCGCTAGATGTTGCCCCCGTCTTTCAAAAACAAATGGCAGGTATTCCACGTAGTTGGATTTTTACCTCGGCAACCTTGGCGGTGCAGGGCAAATTTGAGCATTACCAAGCCGAACTGGGGTTATGGGAAGCGGAAACGGGCTGCTGGCATAGTCCGTTTGATTACCCACAACAAGCCTTGCTCTATGTCCCAACCGGGCTGCCGAATCCGAATGCGTTTGACTACAGCGATGCCGTAGTGGCAGCGGCTCTTGCCCCCTTGCTGGCCTGCCAAGGTGGGGCATTTTTCTTATGCACCAGCTTACGCGCCATGCGGCGGATTCATGAATTATTGCTGGCACGGCTCGCCGATCACGGGCAAAGCGACCGTCCCTTATTGTTGCAAGGCAGTGCCAGTAAAAATGAATTGCTTGAACGCTTCCGCCGTGCCGGGAATGCGATTTTGGTCGGTAGCCAAAGCTTTTGGGAAGGGGTCGATGTACGCGGCGAAGCCTTATCCCTCGTCGTCATCGACAAAATCCCCTTCTCCCCGCCCGATGATCCGGTCTTAGCCGCCCGCATCGAAGCCTTGGAACAACAAGGGCGCAATCCCTTTATGGAATACCAAGTCCCGCGTGCGGTGATTAACGTCAAACAAGGGGCGGGACGCTTAATCCGCGATGAAAAAGATCGCGGCGTATTGATGATCTGCGACCCGCGTCTCATCGACAAACCCTACGGCAAACGCATCTGGCGCAGCCTCCCCCCGATGCGCCGCACCCGTGTTGAGAGCGA
>CAZOBT010000049.1:0-8510 GCA_964578025.1 uncultured Rhodocyclaceae bacterium
CCGGGGAAGATGGCTTTGAAATCATGCTCCCCGCCGCCGAAGCCGAAAACGTGTGGAATGCCTTTATCGCCGCTGGGGTCAAACCCTGTGGCCTTGGGGCGCGTGACACCTTGCGTTTAGAAGCCGGAATGCCTTTATACGGGCAAGAAATGGACGAAAACGTTTCGCCGCTTGATGCCGGTTTAGCATGGACAGTCGCCGCCAAAGACGAGCGCGATTTCGTCGGCAAAGCTGCCCTGTTAGCCAAAGGCCAAACCCAAGCCTTTTTAGGCTTGATCCTCTTAGATCGTGGTGTGTTACGCGCCCATCAAACGGTAATTACGGCGAATGGCACGGGTGAAATCACTTCCGGCACGTTCTCCCCCACCCTAGAAAAATCCATCGCCCTCGCCCGCCTCCCCCTCGGCACGCAAATCGGCGATATTGTCGAAGTCGAAATCCGCGACAAACGCCTAAAAGCCCAAGTCGTTAAACCCAACTTCGCCCGACATGGGAAGGCAGTGGTTTAATACACCAAGCACACTACGCGGGAGTTCGTAATGAATTGGAATCTGAGCCAAGCTCAACAGCATTTAGCCGAAATCGTGCAACAAGCTGCCCTTGAACCGCAGCTTATTTGCCAAGACACCTTACCTGTCGCCGCAGTCATTACGATGGACGAGCTGTTAGCTTTTCGCGTCTGGAAAGCCAGTCAAACCCCACCCCCGCGTAGCCTCGCCGACGAATTTACCGAAGCCCGCCAAATTCTGGCAGAAGCAGGCACAGACGGTCTCAACCTTCCGCCTCGTGAGGATAGGGAGAACGCCTTTTTGCAAATGTTGGATGAGGCATAGCCAGTAAGCTCATCATGTATTTACTTGATACAAATATTGTCAGTGAGTTAATGCGCTCGCGTCCTGATCCGAACGTATGGCGGTGGAGTCAATCGGTGCGGCAACATGCACTTAGCGTAATTAGTGTTGATGAAATCTGGTTTGGTATTCGTCGCAAAGGTTTAATCAAATTTGAAACTTGGTTTACACACTATCTAAACCAACATTTGGTTTTACCGATTACGTTAGAGGTTGCTGTATTGTCAGGGCAATTACGCGGGGAATTAGCCAGCCAAGGCGTTACCCGTTCTCAGGCCGATATGTTGATTGCTGCAACAGCTAAAAACTATGGTTTAACCTTGGTTACACGCAATACCCGTGATTTCCAAGGGTGTGGAATTACGTTGTTTGACCCGTTTACGCACTTTGCCTAAATCGACTTATCAGAGGATATGCCATGTATGTAAAGTCAATCACGCTGGAAAATGTGCGCGGATTTTCCAAAGTACACTTTGATTTTGGGCGAAAAAATAGTCTCAACCCTAATTTAACTGTCGACTATGCAGGTTGGACGGTATTTGTTGGTGGCAATGCTTCTGGTAAGTCAACTTTACTCAAATCAATCGCACTCATGTTGATGGGAATAGATGCTGGCCGAGAGCTTATTGGTATGCCATCTGGCTGGATTAGTAGTGAAAAGAAGAAATCAAAATTAGAAGCAGAAATTTTTTGGGACTCCAAATACGACACTGTTAAAAAAAAGGGGGCTCAACCACCCTCAATCTTTGAGGCTGCTATAAATATTTCCAGTGAAGCCGTATCCATACCTGAGAAAAGAACATCAAAAGGCTCTCGAATTAGTAATTCGGCAGAACGTGGATTATGGAATCAGGGCACTAAGGGCTGGTTTTGTGCTGGATATGGGCCAATGCGGCGTTTATCAGGAAGTTCCAGCGAATCCATTCGCCTTAGTGTTGGCGAAGGGGCTGTCAGTCGGTTTGTTACGTTATTTCGTGAAGATGCTGCCTTAAGCGAAAGTGAAGCGTGGTTAAAACTCAATCATGCTCGTTGGTTAGAGTCAGCAAAACCAGAAATTAAAGAACTAAACGATGGAGTATTACGGCTTCTAAATGACAACCTTCTTCCCTATGGAATGCAAATCACCCGTGTTTCAGTCGATCATGTCTATGTGAAAAGTCCTAATAATCTCGAATTACCAATGAGAGATATTAGTGATGGCTGCCGTAGTATTTATGCAACGATTCTTGATTTAGTCCATAGCATGTATGTGAAATACGGAATTGAAGGGTTGTTTTCTACTGATTCACAAAATCGCCCAATTGTGAATTGCCCAGGAGTCGTTTTAATCGACGAAATCGAGGCGCATTTACATCCGACGTGGCAGAGAGATATTCCTGAGTGGTTGAAAGTGCATTTTCCTAAAGTTCAATTTTTAGTGACAACGCATAGCCCATTAGTCGTGCAAGCGGCTGATCCCGGTGGAGTTTTTGTGTTGCCTTCAGCGGGGGATAGCAATCAAACCCCGCGCCAATTAAATGAAGCCGAAATTGAAAAATTGCGTTTAGGCCGGGCGGAAAAAACCTTATTAGGCATAGCCTTTGGACTAAAAAGCACACGCTCCTCTTGGGCAGAAAAGCAGATTGAACGTTGGAAACGTTTAAATGCTAAACGGCGAGTCAAAGAATTATCACCAGAGGAAGAAACGGAATATCAAGCCTTACATCAGCAAATGAATTTAGCATTTGAAGCAAATGCGCCTGAGGCTTGCTAATGCGCCGTTTACCCCCACGTCCCGCTTTATCGAACACAATGCAAAATCGGCTTGTGGCTGAAACACAAGTGATTAGCGATTTGCCAAACTTGGAAGAGCAAAAAGCAAAGGCAGAGGCGCGTTATCACAATGCCCGTGGGACGCAGTGGTTTTCTGAAGTAGTTACTACCTTACAAACACTGAGTGGTACAGGGCAACGCTGCATGTATTGCAGTGGGAGTGAAGCCTCAGAAGTTGAGCATTACCGCCCGAAAGCGGTTTTTCCAGAACTCGTATTTACTTGGGAAAATTTGCTGTGGGTTTGTGGCGTGTGTAATCGGCATAAAGGCAATCGTTTCCCACCAGAAACGGAAACAGGCCAAGCCCTCATTAACCCATTAGATGAGGATGTGTGGCAGTTTTTCTTTATTGATGAATATGGCAATTTAACAGCGCAGTGGTCAGAAAGCGATGATGATTATCATCCGCGTGCAGTGAAAACAATGGAGGTTATTCAACTTGACCGCGAAGTTTTACAAAGCACTCGCCAGCACCGTTTACTTCATTTAAGCAAAGCCATTCGGTACGAAATAGCCGCATTTCATCGCGGTGAAATTACGGTAGTTGATTTACAAAATTCATTAGATGCTTGGCTGCATGAACCGTATCAATCGGATGTTGCCAATTATTTTCTTCTTGGCCCAGGAAAATCTGAGCCACCTTTTTGCGAATTATTCGCCATTCTTAATCCCTAGTTTCATTTGCTTTAATCCCCTTTATTTTCAGGAGTTAACCCCATGAATATCCCCGCTAATTTGAAATATACCGCGTCTCATGAATGGATTCGTGTTGAGGCAGATGGTTCGATTACTGTTGGTATTACTGACCATGCCCAAGATTTGTTAGGTGATTTGGTGTTTGTTGAATTGCCTGACGTTGGGGCAGAGTTTGCGGCTGGGCAAGAAGTGGTGGTGTTGGAATCGGTGAAGGCGGCGGCGGATGCTTACGCGCCAGTGGCTGGCACGATTACCGCTGTGAATGGTGACGTGGCGGACGCGCCTGACTCCATCAATGCCGATGCCTATGCTGCTTGGTTATTCAAATTACAACCTGCCAATGCTGATGATTTAGCGAAGTTGTTGGATGGCGCGGGCTATCAAGCCGCTGTGGATGCTGCGTAATTAAGTGATTGAATAGTATGTCTTCTTTATCTTCCACCGCGACCGCCTTACCCTTCGCCACCCTGAGCCAGCGTGATGATTTCCTCAGCCGTCACATTGGCCCTTGTGCCAGTGAAACGGCGGAGATGCTGCAAACTTTGGGCGTTGCCAGCCTTGATGAACTGATTGCGCAAACCGTCCCGGCAGCGATTCGCTTAGACGCGCCTTTGCCTTTAGCTGATGCCCTTTCTGAACAAGAAGCCTTGGCGAAGTTAAAAGGGATTGCCAGCCAGAATGTGATCCAAAAATCCTTGATTGGCTTGGGCTATTACGACACCTTCACGCCGAATGTGATTTTGCGTAACGTCATGGAAAACCCCGGTTGGTATACCGCCTATACCCCGTACCAAGCGGAAATTGCGCAAGGTCGTTTAGAAGCCTTGTTGAATTATCAACAAATGGTGATCGACCTGACGGGCTTGGAATTAGCCAATGCCTCCTTGCTCGACGAAGCCACTGCCGCTGCCGAAGCGATGACGATGGCACGGCGGGCGAGCAAGTCGAAGTCGAATAAATTCTTTGTCGATGCCGCTGCTTTCCCACAAACCATTGATGTGGTGAAAACCCGTGCCGAGTATTTTGGCTTTGAATTAGTCTTTGGTCAGGCGGAAGAAGCCGCTGCCGCTGGTGTGTTTGGGGCATTGTTGCAATACCCAAATGCCGCCGGGGAAGTGCGTGATTTGTCGGCCAGCATTGCTGCCTTAAAAGCGACGGGGGCGATTGTGGCGGTTGCCTCCGATTTGTTGGCCTTGGTCTTGTTGAAGTCGCCCGGTGCGATGGGCGCGGACATTGCCCTCGGTTCTAGCCAACGTTTTGGTGTACCGATGGGCTTTGGTGGCCCGCACGCCGCCTTCTTTGCCACCCGCGAAGCCAATGTGCGCTCCATGCCCGGGCGGATTATTGGGGTGTCGAAAGATGCGCGGGGCAACACCGCCTTGCGCATGACCTTGCAAACCCGTGAGCAACATATCCGCCGCGAAAAAGCCAACTCCAATATCTGTACCTCACAGGTGTTGTTGGCAAATATGGCGGGAATGTACGCCACGTATCATGGCCCCGTCGGCTTAAAGACGATTGCGCAACGGGTGCATCGTTTGACCGCTGTCTTGGCGCAAGCCCTTGCAGCGCGTGGAGTGACTCCATTAGCCAGCCAATTCTTTGACAGCTTCAACTTTGTCGCTTCCGCCGAGGTCTATGCCAACGCCTTAGCCGCTGGTTATAACTTGCGCCAAGTAGATGTCAACACAAACGTCTACGGCCTGTCTCTGGATGAAACCACTCGCGTTGCTGATGTTGTGACCTTGGTACAAGTTCTGACCGGGCAAGCCTGTAGCGAGGCGGATTTAGCCGCTGCCTTGGATAGCGCGATGGCGATTCCTGCCGATTTATTGCGCCAAGATGCCATCCTCAGCCATCCCGTGTTCAATACGCATCACACCGAACACGAAATGTTGCGCTACTTGAAAAAGTTGCAAAACAAGGACTTAGCCCTCGATCATTCGATGATCTCATTAGGCTCTTGCACCATGAAGCTCAACGCCACCAGCGAGATGATTCCCGTCACGTGGCCTGAATTTGGCAAATTGCACCCCTTCGCACCGAAGGAACAGGCGCAAGGCTATTTGCACATGATTGAGGGCTTGAGCGATTACCTGAAGGCGGTTACGGGGTTTGATGCGATTTGTATGCAGCCCAACTCGGGGGCGCAGGGGGAATATGCGGGTTTAGTGGCAATTCGCCGCTATCACGCCAGCCGAGGCGACGACCAGCGCACGATCTGTTTGATCCCCAAATCGGCTCATGGCACCAACCCCGCCACGGCGCAAATGTGTGGCTTGGAAGTGGTCGTAGTGAATTGCGATGACAACGGCAACGTCGATGTGGCTGATTTGCAAGCCAAAGCCGAAAAGCACAGTGCCAATTTAGCCTGTTTAATGCTGACCTATCCGTCAACGCATGGCGTGTTTGAAGAAGCGGTAAAAGACATTTGCGCCATCGTGCATCAACACGGCGGACAAGTGTATATGGACGGCGCAAACCTCAATGCACAAGTCGGTTTGACCTCGCCCGCGACGATTGGCGCGGATGTTAGTCATATGAACTTGCACAAAACCTTTGCCATTCCGCACGGCGGTGGTGGCCCCGGTATGGGGCCGATTGGTTTGAAAGCGCACCTCGCGCCCTTCATGGCTAACCATGTGGTGCAAGCGATTGATGGCCCACATCAAGGCCAAGGGGCAGTCAGTGCCGCGCCATTTGGTTCAGCCTCTATCCTGCCAATTAGCTGGATGTACATCACCATGCTGGGCGGTAAAGGCGTACAAAAAGCCACGGAATACGCGATTCTCAATGCCAACTACGTCGCCGCCGCCTTAGCCGCACATTACCCCGTGTTGTACACCGGCAGCCAAGGCCGCGTGGCGCACGAGTGTATTTTGGACATTCGCCCCTTAAAGGCCGCAACGGGAATCAGCGAAACTGACATCGCCAAACGCTTGATGGACTACGGCTTCCACGCTCCCACCGTCAGCTTCCCTGTGGCAGGGACGATCATGGTCGAACCCACCGAATCCGAATCGAAAGCCGAATTGGATCGCTTCATCGCGGCGATGATTAGCATTCGCGCTGAAATCGCCAAGGTCGAAGCGGGTGAATGGCCTGCCGAGGATAATCCGGTCAAACGCGCCCCGCATACGCAAGCCGATATTATCGTCGCCGACTGGGATCGCCCCTACAGCCGCGAACAAGCCGTCTTCCCCTTGTCATGGGTCGCCGCCAACAAATTCTGGCCAACCGTCAACCGCATCGACGACGTTTACGGCGACCGCAATTTGTTCTGCGCCTGTGTGCCAATGGATGAATATGGCGAGTAAATAGTGCATAACATGCACTAAGGTTGTCGAGTTATCGTTATTCCGCAGCAACAACAAAGCCCCACCAGTCATTCTGAGTGGGGCTTTGTTTTTTACAGCTAACTTGTCAAATCATAGACCAAGAAGCCGCCGGGCCAACGATTAACTAAACAATTACGGGGTGTTGACGTTCGCACCGATACCGCTTTTCTCTTTATTTTCTACGGGATACATTTGGGCATGGGGCATAATTGACGTTCGTTAATCCGCATTACCGAGTTGATTATGAACCTTACTGCCGCGCCTTTTTCCCTTGACTCCCTTACCCCTACCGCTGTTTGGCAACATTTTTCGACCTTGTGCCGTATTCCGCGCCAATCAAAACAAGAGCAGGCTTTACGCACCCATTTATGCCAATGGGCAGAGGTGCAAGGTTTAAGTTATGTTGTTGATACAGCAGGAAATTTACTCATTCGCCGCCCTGCCAGCCTAGGGGCGGAGCACTTGCCCGGCGTGATTTTGCAAGGGCATTTAGACATGGTGTGCCAAGCCAACAGTGGCACGACGCATGACTTTAGTTGCGATCCGATTACGCCTGTGGTGCAAGATGGCTGGTTAGTCGCAGAAAACACCACGCTGGGCGCAGACAATGGTATTGGCGTTGCCTTGGGGTTAGCCGCCTTAACTGCCGATATTCCGCACCCAGCGATTGAAGTTTTGCTTACCGTCGATGAAGAAGCGGGCATGGGCGGGGCGCATGGTTTGGATAGCGATGTATTGCAAGGCCAGTATTTGATTAACTTGGATACTGAAGCGTGGGGCGAGGTGTATCTTGGCTGCGCCGGGGGCTTGGATGTTGATGTGTATTACGATGCCCGACAAATGGCAGTCCCTGAAGGCTATCGTGCTTATACCTTGAGTTTGACCGGGTTGCGTGGCGGGCATTCTGGGGTCAATATCCATGAAGAACGTGGCAATGCGATTAAGCTGTTAATTCGTGTTTTGCAGGAACTCAGCCAAAGCACCGAGTTTTATCTATTTGGTCTTCAAGGGGGAACAGCAAGAAATGCCTTACCGCGTGAGGCATTTTGTCATTTGGTCTTAAATCCAAGCGCAGCAGAAAAAGTTAGCCAGCAACTGCGTTTATTGGCGACAAACTTGCTAGAAGAGTTGGCAGAGGTTGATCCAAATTTATGCCTCGCCCTACATCCGGCCACAGTTGCCACGCCGTTAGCTTGCCTTAGCCCAGAAGGGCAAAACACCTTACTTGCCGCGCTCCATGCCGCCCCACACGGGGTCAAGCGGATGAGTCAAGCTGTGCCGGGCGTGGTTGAAACCTCAAATAATTTGGGGATTTTGCACTTACACGAGGGGCGTTGCCATGCCAATTTTATGGTGCGCTCGCTGCGTAATAGCGGCAGTCACGCGCTGGGAGCGGAAATTGCCAGCTTATTTCGCTTAATTGGCGCAGATATTGACATTTCGGGACATTATCCCGGCTGGACACCCAACCCCAGCTCGCCTTTATTGGCGATTTTTCACCGTGTTTATGCTCAAGAATATGGCGTAGCAGCCCAGGAACAGGTGATTCATGCGGGTTTGGAATGCGGGATTATTGGCGCGAAATATCCCAAACTCGACATGATTTCTTTTGGCCCGACTATCCACGGCGCACACGCCCCCGGCGAACGGGTAGACATTGCCAGCGTGGGGAAATGTTGGGATTTACTGCAAGCCTTGTTGCGCGAATTAGCACGCTAAGGCACGCTAAGTCGTAACGTTTGGTTTGCCCAAACAATCGCGGGTAACGAAACAGCAGAAGTTCGTTACCCGCAAGCATCTGGCAAATACGCAG
>CAZOBT010000049.1:8610-11924 GCA_964578025.1 uncultured Rhodocyclaceae bacterium
TAAGCCAACTCTTTCGGTAAGGGGAAACTTACCCCTTCGGGTTCGCTGGCAAGGTGGGCAATGCTGGCCTGAATTTGCTGATTGGTGGCAAGCAGTTCTTGTAAACGGTTCACCACTTGTTCAACCAAAATTTCTGGCGCAGACGCGCCTGCCGTGACCCCGATTTTGCGTTTGCCAGCTAACCACTCGGCCTCAATATACGCAGCAGAGTCGACCATATACGCGCTTACACCATGTTTGGCAGCGACTTCGCGTAAGCGGTTTGAATTCGAGCTGTTGGGACTACCGACCACAATTACCAAATCACATTGTTCTGCTAAGGCTTTCACCGCATCTTGGCGGTTTTGTGTGGCATAGCAAATGTCATCTTTTTTCGGGCCAACAATGTCTGGGAAACGCCCTTTTAAGGCATCAACCAACTGCGCGGCATCATCTACCGACAAGGTAGTTTGGGTGACATAGGCTAATGGCACTCCCGCCGCTGCGAGGTCTGCCACATCGTCGGCTTTTTCGACAAGGTGCATTCCGCCTTCAACCTGCCCCATTGTGCCTTCGACTTCGGGATGGCCTTTGTGTCCGATCATCACCACTTCACGCCCTTGTTGGCGCATTTTGCCAACTTCGACATGCACTTTAGTGACGAGGGGGCAAGTCGCATCAAAGACTTTCAAGCCCCGTGCTTCCGCTTCGGCGCGCACCGCTTTCGATACGCCATGCGCACTAAAAATCACCGTGTTACCAGCGGGAACGTCGGCGAGTTCATCAATAAAGATTGCCCCTTTGGCGCGTAAGTCGTCACACACATATTTGTTATGCACGACTTCATGACGCACATAGATGGGTGCGCCAAATTTGGCGAGGGCGCGTTCGACAATGGTAATCGCCCGCTCCACCCCCGCACAAAAACCGCGTGGATTGGCTAATAAAATTTCCATAGTGCTCAATGCCTTACTTAAACTGAGGAGGCTTAGGATTACATGACACCGATCAGTTTGACTTCAAAGCGGATGGTTTTACCCGCTAAGGGATGGTTAAAGTCAAACAAGGCATGGGTGGGCGTTAATTCGCGTAAAAAGCCTGCAAATTGCCCGCCTTCGGGCGCGCTAAATTCGACCACAGAGTTTTCTTTTAACTCCATATCGGCGGGCAAGGCATTGCGGGCAATGCGTTCGATTAAGCGGGGATTGCTCACGCCAAAGGCATTTTCAGGGGCTAAGGTAAATTCCTTATGCTCGCCTTGCGTCATCAGTAGCAAGCAAGCTTCTAAATTTTCTGCCAGTTGCCCACTGCCCATTTGCAAAGTCGCGGGGGACATATCAAAGGTGCTGATGAACTCTTCACCATCCTCATCCGCCGTTACCCGGTAATGCAGCGTTAAATAACTATCGCGTTGAACGTGTTTCATGCCTGTTTTTCCACAAAAAATTGTTCCCAAACCATCATCACCGCACCGATGCAGATGGCGGAATCGGCGACATTAAAGGCAGGCCAATGCCAAGTGCCGACATAGAAATCTAAGAAATCGACCACCGCGCCATAGGCGAGGCGGTCAATCACATTACCCAACGCCCCGCCCATGACCAGACTCAGTGCGGTGCAGGTGAATTTTTGCTCAGGATGTTGGCGCAGCATGGCAATAATCCACGCCGAAATTCCAAGGGCTAAGGCGGTAAAAAACCACTTCTGCCAACCGCCAGCCCCGGCGAGAAAACTAAAGGCTGCACCCGGGTTATAGGTCAACAGCAAATTAAAAAAGCTCGTTACCGGCAAGACTTCACCATAGTGAAAATTTGCCACTATCCACAGCTTGCTAATTTGGTCTAAGACAATAATTCCGCCTGCAAGGCAGAGCCAATGGACTAACTTGGTCTTACCTTGCATTTGGTCTATTAAATTATCAGCCGTCGGCAGTGATTCTGCCTGCTTAGGCATAGTGACGCACCTCACCGCTGCCATGCAGATTGCTGATGCAGCGACCACACAAGCTCGGGTGCTCGGCATCGCTGCCCACATCATCGGTGTAGTGCCAGCAGCGTTCGCATTTGGCATGGCTGGAAGCGGTAACGATGACAGCTTCCGTACTGTCTGCATTGGCCTCATGCAAGCTGACGTGCGAGCAGATCAAGACAAATTTCAAATCCGCGCCTAAGGATTGCAGGATTGCCAATTTCTCGCCGTGGCAATGAATCGCCACTTCCGCTTGCAAGGACGCGCCGATATTGCCCGCGCTACGTTGTTCTTCCATCGCCTTGGTCACTTCGCCGCGCCAAGTACGAATCTTGCCCCATTTGCTTAATAACTCAGCTTCGTCGTGTTGGGCGGGTAATTCATGCCATTGCTGGAACATCACCGAATCATCGGCCTTGCCACTGATTAAGCTCCAAATTTCTTCGGCAGTGAAGGACAAGATCGGAGCCATCAACAACGTAAAGCTACGCAAGACATGCCATAAGGCCGATTGCGCCGAACGCCGTGCCAAGGAGTCTGGCGCGGTGGTGTACAAACGGTCTTTTAAAATATCGAGCCAGAAACCGCCCAAGTCTTCGGAGCAGAAGGTTTGTAAGGCTTGCACCACACGATGAAATTCGTAACGGTCGTAATCCGCCAAGCATTGCGTTTGCAACTGGCGAGTTAAGGCCAAGGCGTAGCGGTCGATTTCTAACCATTGTTCTGGCGGCAAGAGTTGTGTATTGGCATCAAAGTCGCTGGTATTAGCTAACAAGAAACGCAAGGTGTTGCGGATGCGGCGATAGCCATCCACCACCCGTTCCAAAATCTTGTTGGAAATGCCCAATTCGCCCGAATAATCGGTGGCGGCTGTCCATAACCGTAGGATTTCTGCCCCGTATTTATTGGCAACTTCTTGCGGCGATACGACATTGCCCTTGGACTTGGACATTTTGTAGCCTTTGTCATCGACCACAAAACCGTGGGTGAGCAAGGCTTTATACGGGGCGCGACCATCAATCGCACACCCGGAAAGTAGGGAGGACTGAAACCAGCCGCGATGCTGATCCGAGCCTTCTAAATACAAATCGGCGGGGTAGCAAGAATCGCTGGCATGAGTGCCACGCAACACATGCCAATGCGTTGTGCCGGAGTCAAACCATACATCCAAGGTGTCCGAGAGCTTTTTGTAGGCGGGGGCATCGTCGCCAATCAACTCGCTGGCTTCTAAGGCAAACCACGCTTCAATCCCGCCTTGTTCTACCCGTTGGGCGACGATTTCGATCAACTCGGCAGTGCGCGGATGTAATTCGCCCGTTTCTTTATGGATAAAGAAGGGAATCGGCACACCCCAGTTACGTTGCCGT
>CAZOBT010000050.1:0-11904 GCA_964578025.1 uncultured Rhodocyclaceae bacterium
GCCAAACACTTCGCCCCCTACGACCTCTGCTGGCCCCACCTCGCCCAAGCCGCCAACCGCGACATGGAACGGCATACCCGCTACATTGAGCGTTACGGGTTGTAAATCCGTAACTCCGTCGCCCCCTGCAGCCAGCTCATATTTTTGTTATTTTTTTGCTGTGGGGGCTTGCGGGTGGGGGGTGGAGTCGGTTTAGAATTAACAAAAATACCAACTCAGACTTACTCACTCACTCGGCGCACATCATGACAAAAAAACTTCCCTCTGCTTTAAGCAATTTCAAGAAAGTCGTCGGCGAAAATTGCGTTTATATCGACAAAACCGCTGCCATTCATCAATTAGAGCAACAGGGTAGTTACCACCTACTCACTCGCCCTCACGGCTTTGGCAAAAGCTTGTTTTTGTCGATGTTGGAACATTATTACGATGTACGACACGCCAGCGATTTTGAAACCTTGTTTTCAGATCTAGCGATAGGTAAGTATCCGACAGCCAGCAAGAATAGCTACCAAGTGTTGTTCTTAGAATTTGCCCATTTAACAGGTACGACCCCAGAAGCAATTTGCGCCAGTTTTACACAACGTTTAGAACAAGGATTCCTAGCCCATTTGCAGCGTTATCAATACCCCGCCGCCAGTTACACCACGATCCAAACCGCCAATTCAGCCGCTGCCAAAACTGCGGCTTTTTTTACGCTGTTAGCCAAGCAAAAAATCCTGTTATTGCTTGATAACTACAATGGCTTTGCCGAAGAGTTGGCTTTGTATCAGCCAGCCTTATGGCAGGCATTAAAAGAAAATACTGAATTTTTGGCGACCTTAAAGGCGTTTTACAGCAGTTTGCAAACCGCCACGCAGCGCGGCTGTTTAGACCGAGTGTTATTGGTTGGGGTTACGCCCTTATTGCAAAATGATGTTGAACAGGCTTTCCCTGCCCTGCGCGTGATAACAACGAACACAACTTTTACGCAGACCTTTGGCTTTAACCACAACGAGGCTGAGATTTTATGTGCCGCCAAAGGCATTGCCCCCGAACAAACCGCTGCCAGCTTAAAGACGTTGCAAACTTGGTATGGTGGCTATCGTTTTGCCGCAGGAGCACAGGCTGTTTTACATCCAGCATTAACCTTGGATTGCCTTGATAAATTAAGTTTAGGCACACCTGCCACCCCAGAACCTATTTGGCCGCAACAAATGGTGAGTGGCACCGCTGCCGTAAATGTACATACCTTAACTGCTGCATTATCCAATGGCATAAATATAGAAAATCACAAAGACAAAGATAACGATGATTTCCGAACAAAGACAATCTTTTCTAACTTAATTAATACTGGAAAGACAACGAGTTATAGTCAATTGCTGAATGGGACACAAAGCAATAATTACCATGATAATTTGGTTAAATTGTTAGCATATTTAGGTTTAGCAACTTGGCAAGAAACCAGCTTGCTAAATGATATTTTCGTTTTACCGAATCAGGCAGTGCGTAGTGCTTACTATCAGTATTACCTGCAACAAGCGGAAGAACTCTATGGGGTGAGTTACGATCGGTTGGCCTTAGCAAAAGCGATAGAAGCGTTGGGAATGAAAAATGACATTGAACCGTTCCTTGACCAAGCCCAGCAAGTGATAACGCAATTTTCCGAAAAATCAAATGGTATTAAAGATAAACAATCGTTAAAGACTTTACTGCTTGCCTTGCTCTATCAATTCCCTGTCTATTTCATTGATAGTGAATATACGGAGGCAGAGCATATTCCTGATATTGTTTTACGTTACCGCAGCCCCTTTGCCTTACAACATCAACATCTGATTGAACTGAACTATTGTCCAAAATCGGATGGTGGCGAGACATGGGAAGCGGGTGTGGCGCAAACCAAGCGTTATTTACAACAGCCAGAAATTGCGCATTTAGCCGAACTGAGTGCGTGGTTATTGCTGACCGATGGTGGGCAATTGGTGGCGCAGCATATTTAAGCTAACTTAAGCGAACAAGCTACCAATTCAAACGGTGCTTTTGTTCGGTTGCGGCATGACGCAAATCATCGACCGAATGCAAATAACGGCTGGTAGTAGCGATAGATTCATGGCCTAGGTTGTCACGCACGAGGTGCAAATCCATCGCATTACTCGCCATTTCAGTCGCAGCGGTATGGCGTAACCAGTGCGCTGAGGCGGCGCGGATATGTTCGGCGCGTGCAGCTTCGCGCCCGCCTAAACGGCTTAGCTCTTCGGCTGTCCGGTTAAAAATTTCCTTAATAATCAAATGCACCGCGCTACGGGTCAGCGGTTTGGCTTTGCCGCCAATCGGTAATAACAAGGGTGTTTGCTCACCGGGCAAGGGGTAGGGCGCAAGGCCAAGATGTTGGCGGTAATTGCCTAATTCTTGCATTAACTCAGACGTTGCCGGAATTAAGCGGGTTTTATTGCCTTTTCCGGTAATTTCCAACCACCAACAATCCACGCCGTCCTTCGTCCGGCGATAGAAAAAATTGCCCATTGTGTTTTCGATGACTTCCGAAATCCGCAGACCACATAAGTACAACAAAGAAAATAACCAACGCACCCGCACATAATGCGCCTGCTCCCGCGAGCGAGCTTGGGGTAATTGGTGAATCGTCGTTTTTACGGCTTGCCATAACTCCTCATCTAACAAGCGGGTAATGCGCGGCGCAGGGCGTTGTTTACGCTGTTTGGATAAGGCAAGCGGATTGCCTGCCAAATAACGCGCATTGACCAGCCACGAAAATAAACCATTCAAAATCACAATCGCTTGTTTCTGACTACTTGGTGACAACGCACCAACAAAGGGTCGCCAGTCAGGATGTTGCCGCCCAGCTTTATGCCCCGAAGCCATTTGCCAACGGCTGGCGGGTTGCGGATTCAACAAAAAATATTGGTAAGCCAATAAATCTTCGTGGCTCAAGGACGACAGCGGTTTTTTCGCCTCCAGAACCGCCCATAACAATAAGCGTTCGGCTTCTTTGCGATAACTATCAAAGGTCGTACGTTGGGCAAAATAGCGAGCTAACCATGCCTTCACCGCTTCAACATCATTTTTGGCACGAATCATCATCCCCACAGGCAAACCGCGATTACTGCCTTGAGAACCATCAAGATGCGCCGGGAGTTGCAAATTTTCTAAGGGCACAGGCAAAGCACTAACCACTGCCGTAACAGCATCACCTCCTGCATTCGCTGCTGCTGTTTGATTCGTCACGCCATTTTTTGCTGCCATTCGCGTATCTCCCCAGTTTTTTTACGGTTTTTCAGCTCTGCTAGGTTTTCTGGTGAATTTTACGCAATTCCCCATTACATCCCATTTTTCTACCCCAATTTTACCGAGCTTTGCCCTAATCCCCTACTTAAATTCGACAGTATAGGAATAATGTCAAAAATTATTTACCGAAAATTGTATTCTCAACATAATATGTTGTATTATTTATTAAGTTGGGCGATATGGGGCAAAACAAAGAAAATCTTGGATAATTGGGCTAATCACCAAGGAAAAAACAGAGGCAAGCAATGGAAAGCGAAGGAAATAATTTAGGTAGCTTGAGCAATAACGGCTTGGGCTTTAGTGCCGACATCGTGGCAGCAGTCGATAAGCTGCGTGACGAATACAGCGAAACACAGGATTTATATCGAGAAGTCTGTGCTTTACTCTTTTTTCGCTTTGGCATCACGCCAACGGCGAACAAGCTCTACCAACTCGTGCGACGCGGCAGCATGTCCGCCCCCGCCGAAGCCTTACGCCGCTTTTGGGGTGAACTGCGCGAAAAAAGTCGGGTACGTATTGAACACCCAGATTTACCCAGTGAGTTAGCTAATGTTGCCGGGGAGCTAGTGGCGAATTTATGGAAAACGGCACAAGCTGCCGCTGAAACAAATTTCGCGGCGCAAGCCGCCGAAGCTCACCGCCAAGTGATTGAGGCAGAAGCGGCACAAGCAGAATTAGCAGAAAATTTGAGCTATCAAACACTTGCACTAGAATCCGCGCAACAAGAATGCCAAGTTGCCACCACCGAAATTCAAGAGCTAAGGCAAGAACTCAGCGCGGCTTACGCCAGTGCGCAAGGTTTACATAGCCAACTGTCTGCCGAACAACAACGGGTGACGGATTTGGAACAGGCATTAGTGTTGGCACGGCAGGACTTTGCCCTTGAGCTAGAAAAATCTCGCGACAGCCTACAATTGGCAGAGGAACGTTATGCCGCCGCCGAAAAACGTGCCTTAATGGAAATTGAACGTGAACGCGCAAACACCACAAAATTGGAAAAAACATGGGGGCAACAACTCGAAACTTACGAAAACCGCCTGAGCGAAGCCACCCAACAACAAACGCAACTGCAAATTCAGCTCGCCGAAGCCAAACAGATCGCCTTAAACCAAACTGAAAAACTGCACGTTGCACAAAATTTTCACACACAGCAAGCTGCACAGCTCCAAACCCTACAAAAAGAGTTGGAGCAAGCCCGAACTTTGCTGGCGCAATATGCCCAAAACGCCTTAAGCCAAGCCGCAAACACCACGCAAAATACAGTTCGTGCAAATTCTTCGCGTTTTAGGCTTGGCATTAAGCGAAAGTAGGTCTATAATGCGACCCCATCGCCCGGGTGGTGAAATAGGTAGACACAAGGGACTTAAAATCCCTCGCCGCAAGGTGTACGGGTTCGATTCCGGTCCCGGGCACCAACAAGAAAGCCTCTGTAGAAATACAGGGGCTTTTTCTTTTGTGTAGTTTCTTCCCTAGGTTGAGAACTCATTCTTCATTTTCAATCTTGTAAGGGAATTGCCGTGCCACTATTTCAGCCTAAAGTTTTACAAAAACACCTTGTAATACCCAGCGCAATTCCTGCCAACCATTTACAAGCAATACAAGATTGGCAACAAGAAATCGCCAGTGGCAAATTGAAATCCTTGGGCGAAGTCTCTGCGCATCATTTGTTTATTGACATTATCTTAGAGCGGCTACTGGGATACTGCACCAAAGGTGAGCAATGGACGGCCTATCACGAATGCCCAATCGCTGGCGAGTTAGACAAAATTGATGTTGGTTTAGGCTCGTTTACGCCACAAAGTCGGCAAATTATTGCTCCTTTAGAACTCAAAGGCTTAGATACAAAAAACCTTGATGCTGTCATGCCCGGTCGTCACAAAACACCTGTGCAACAAGTATGGGAATATGCGACCAAAGTGAGTAAAGCGAAGTGGGCTTTGCTCAGTAACTACCAAGAGCTGCGCTTATATGCCGTAGGGCATGGGCGACAAGCGTATGAAAGTTGGCGATTTGATCAGCTCCACCAACCAGCGGAATACAGTCGTTTTTATACGCTGTTATGTGCAGAAAATTTACTCGGTGGCGCAACAGAAAATCTGTTACTCGAAAACGAAAAAGTCGAAAAAGATATTACAGACCGTCTCTATGCGGATTATCGTAATTTACGTTTAGCTCTGCTGACTGAGCTACGTCAGTCTTATCCAGAGTTAGCAGCAAGTACCTTATTGCAGTATGCGCAAACCATTATTGACCGCATTTTATTTATTGCTTTTGCCGAAGATAAAGGTTTATTGCCAGCAAAAATTCTCGAAAAGGCTTACACACAACAAAACCCTTTTAATCCTTTGCCAATTTGGGAAAATTTTAAAGGTTTGTTCCGTTCTATTGATAAAGGAAACGCCGCATTAAAAATACCTGCTTATAATGGTGGGCTATTTGCAAAAAATAAGGCATTAGATAATTTAGTCATCAGCGATGCACTCTGTGACCGTTTCCGAGGTATTGCTGATTATGATTTTGCCTCAGAAGTTAGTGTGACGGTATTGGGGCATATCTTTGAACAGTCAATTGCTGACTTGGAGCAGTTACAAGAGCAATTGACTAATAATGTTGGCCTAGAAGATAAAACAACAAAAGCTCGTGCCACAACAGGTAAGCGCAAACAAGATGGTGTCGTTTATACGCCAAATCATATTACCCGCTTTATTGTTGAGCAAACATTAGGTAGTTATATTAAATCCGAATTTTCGCGTATTGCCGCACCATTTCAGAAAAAGCTTAAAGATGGTGAATGGTCATGGCGTAGTGCAGATGCTGAATTAAAATTTTGGTATGCGTGGCAAAAACGGCTAGAAGCCTTACGCATTATTGACCCAGCGTGTGGCTCAGGTGCATTTTTAGTGGCGGCATTTGATTATTTGGTGATTGAATATCAAAAGGTTAATGATACTTTGCATAACCTAAAAGGCTCATATGATTTATTTGATCTGACCAATACTATCTTAAATAACACCCTATATGGGGTTGATTTAAATGCCGAATCGGTGGAAATAACTCGTTTATCCTTGTGGTTAAAAACGGCAGAACAAGGTAAAGCACTCACTAATTTGGATAGTTCGATCCGTTGTGGCAATAGTGTTGTCGCTGATTCGACCTTCAGCAAGCAAGCATTTATCTGGCAGGAACAGTTCCCAAAAGTCTTTGCTGATGGTGGTTTTGATGTTGTTCTGGGTAATCCGCCATATGTGCGAATGGAATTATTAAAGCCAATTAAACCCTACCTAGAAAAAAACTATTCTGTTGCTTCTGATCGTGCCGATTTGTATGCGTATTTCTTTGAGCTTGGCTTAAAGCTCTTAAAGCCACAGGGACGGCTTGGCTATATTTCTTCGAGTACATTTTTCCGTACTGGGAGCGGGGAGAATTTACGCAAGCATTTACTTGCCCATGCCAAATTAGAATCAATCATTGATTTTGGTGATGTGCAAATTTTTGAGGGCGTGACAACTTACCCTGCCATCTTAATCATGGAAAAATCGACAGAGTCTGGCGATATTCGTTTCTGTAAAATCAAGAATAAACTTGGCAATGATTTGGCGCAACAGTTTAGCGAAGATAATGAAATCATGCCTCAAAATCGCTTAGGTGCAGAAAGCTGGCAGTTTGAAGATGACACTCTTGCAAACTTACGCAATAAAATAATTTCAGGAAAGAAAACATTAAAAGAGGTTTATGGCTCTCCTTACAGAGGTATTGTCACAGGGCTTAACGAAGCTTTCGTTATTGATGATAAGACAAAAAACCGACTGATTACCGAAGACAAAAAATATGGCTTTTTACTAAAACCATTTTTAGAGGGAGTGGATGTAAAAAAATGGCATGTAGAATCTCGTAAATTGTGGCTAATATATATTCCAAAAAATGAGATCAATATTGAAGACTACCCCGCAATCCAATCTCATTTGTTACCATTCAAAGAAAAGCTCGAAAGTCGTGCCACTAAACAAGCGTGGTTTGAATTGCAGCAGGCACAAAATGCTTATTTGCAGGTATTTGAAGGGCTAAAAATTATTTATGGTTACTTTGCCAAAGAACCATTGTTTTTATTAGAGAAAGATGGTTTTTATTCTAATAATAAAACTTATTTTATTTCCGTTCCCAATACAAATGAGGGTAATTTTCTATTAGGTTTATTAAATTCGAATTTGATTTGGTGGCTTCTTTTAGGACTTGCTCCAGCCGTGCGAGGCGGATTTTTAGAGTTACGGAACATATACGTTGAAACACTTCCAATTCCTGAAGCCACAGCAGAAGAAAAAGAGCGGATTGGGAAGATGGCGGAGGAGTGTCAGGGGGTGGCGGAACAGCGGTATCAGCTTGAGCAGCGGATGTGTCGCCGGATTCTCTCTGATCTACGTCCAGAAGGCAGCGAAGCCAAACTCAGTCAGAAACTGCAAGCATGGTGGGAGCTAGACTTTAAAGTTTTTCATGCCGAAATAAAAAAATGCCTGAAAAGCGAGATTCCTTTGAAAGAACGTGACGAATGGCAAGAACTTTTACAAGCACGACAAGCCGAAATTAAGGCACTCAGCAGCAAACTGGCTACACAAGAAGCCGCATTGAATGAAGCTGTCTATGCACTGTTTAAGCTCACTAATGCCGAAATAGCCCTACTTGAGAAAAACCTTAACCAGTAAAAAAGCTGTTGTAGGGTACAGTAGATACAAAGTAATATAACAAGACCAAACAAAAAACTCCCAAGTAAGCCATATAGTACTTGGGAGTTTTTATTTAGACCAAATATACGTTGCTGGTGAGTGCTGTGCCTTACTTACAAACTTCCTTCACTGGCACACCCAAGGCATTGAGTGGGTTAAAGACTTGCAAGCCAGTGGGTTTGTCTACCGTCGTATTTAAGGTTAACGAGAAATAGGGATCGCACGCAGGAGGGGGGGTAGCGGTGGTGACGTTAATGGTGTTGGATTTGCCAACTTGCAACGTATCGTTTAAGGCAACCACGAAATAAGCGTAAGGCGTATTGGCTTGCAAATCCCCATCGACAAAGAAAGCTTGGTTAGTTGCTGCACCAACGGCTTGGGCAGTGCCACCATTTTCACTGCGATAAACCTGATAGGCAGATGCCGTGGGCAAGGCTTGCCAGCGTAAAACTACTTGCTTCGCTGTTTGGTCTAGTGCCACCAAGTTCATTTCTTTGCTTGCTGGGCTTGTTGATTTGACGGATGTTTGAGTTTGGTCTGATTTTGCGCTTGCCAATTGCTCAACCATGCGCCACACGGCGGCAATTTGCACCCCATTTGCGGTGGCGTAATAGCCGCCCTTGGTGCCAAGTTTCAAATTGTCTTGGGTATCGTTATACCCCCACCAATCCCAGCAGCCCATTGGGTTTAAGGGCAGGCCAAAATCTTTGGTCGCAGTGGCTTGCGGGTAAAGCACCACAATCTTGTTGGCATCAGCCCATTCATTCACCCCTGCACCTTCAACAAAAGACGTACCAATTGCCCCTCGGCCTTGTAAGCAACCGTGGAAGGCAATATGTAAACGGCAGCTTTCCCCGGCTTGGCAACTGGCAGGAACATACACATAACCCGTGCTATCCATCGCAATGGATTCCGGTTTTTTCACGGGTGAACCATCACGGTTTTTCAGGAAAGGCACTTGGCTAAAGGCTTGTGGCTGCGCACTCAATTTGTCTAATGGGGTGCGTTGCAGCGCGCCATAGAACATTTGTAACGCTACGCCAGCCGCATCATATAAGCCACCATTTGCCTTGTTTGGATCAGGACAGGCATTGATAAATTTACCGCCAGTTGTTGAGCAAACATTACAGCTTTCGCCTTCTTTTTTGTTCTCACCACAACTTGCCGAAATCTGCGCATGGGCAGCAGGTAGGTTGTCTTTGTGGAAAACTTGTGAGCTTGGGGCAAAGCGTTGATACCAATCTACCAACGCATTAGAAACCGGCAACTTGACGATGCCATCGTTATAACCATGAAAGACCCACACGGCTTGCTTGCTGAGATTGACCACAGGATCAATCTTGCCAGCTTTCGCCCATTCACGGGCTTGGCTCTCCATCTCTTTCAAGTTTTCAGTGGTGATTGGGCGCACGCGGTAAGCGGGGTCGCCCTGCATACAACGTCCGATCGAAGCAGAAACATTTGCCCCACCTTTAGAATCCTGCAACGCACAAAAATACGGGCCACCCGCTGTGGCAGCAACACCTTGTACGACCGAGGATTTCGCTACGGCAAACTGCACCGCCATAAATGCCCCAGAAGAAATCCCAGAAACGGTGGTTTGTTTCAGATCAATATTTAAACGCGGCAACTCGGTACTGGTGGTTTGTTCAGCAGAACTGGTAGCTGCACAGAGGCTAAGCAACGCCCCGGCAAGCCAAGTGCAAGAACGATTCCATTGCATTTTCTTCATCCTAAAAATTAAAAAATCAACAAAAGAAATAAAAGGGGGAAAACGTGAAGCATTCTACCTAGGGACAAACAATTTTGTTGCAGCGCACAAAAAAAGCCCACCGTCTTGGTGGGCTTAGTTTTTCGCGTCTGTTAACCTTGGTTAACTGCTTTATGACTTACTGTCTTTATCCAACTTTTCCAAGACAGGCGTATGTATTTCTACCTTGTAGCGTTTGCGCAAGGCTTGCAAATACAACTGAGTATCCAGTTGTGCCATTACGTTTTGGATTTGCTCACCCATTGCCTTACGTTGTGCCTCTTCCGCGACCTTGCCTGCATTCACTTCAGCAATCTTAAACAACACATAACCACCGTCATTCGGCAGATCAACCCCAGTATATGAGGGCAATTTACCCGCAGGGGCTTTGAAAATGGCTTTCACCACAAACGGCGGTAAATTGCTGGGTGTGCTGCGGGTTAATGGCTTCAATGTCCCCCACGTCACACTGGCTTCTTTACCTTGTTGCAATTCGGCTAACTTAGCCTCACCGTCAGCCTTTGCCAATTTATGGGCTTGTTCGCGTTTCAAACGCGCTTCAATCTCACCTTTTACCTTGTCAAAGGCCACTTGTTCGGCAGCTTTGTACTCAGCAACTCGCGCCGCAACAAAGGTATTCGGAGCAATTTCCACCGCTTCGGTATTGCGTTTTTCCTTTACCGCATCGTTGCTGAATAAAGCTTGGAACAGCTTATCGTTGCTTAATGCGCCATCTTTCGGCTTATTCGCACGGGTCAGCCAATCGCTTTTCTGCACATTCAGTTTGAACTTGTCCACCACAGCTTGCAGGCTGTCGGATTGCTCATACACCATTGAGGAAAAGCTATCGACCGCTTCCGCCATCTTGCGGCTGGCGGCTTGTTGTTGCAATTCGGCTTCGATCTGGCCTTTTACTTGCGCTAACGGCTTTTCTTTACCGGGATGAACATCGACCAACTTGATGATGTGATAGCCAAAATCACTTTGTACTAAACCAGAGATTTCACCCGTTTTCAGGGCAAAGGTTGCATCCTCAAACGGTTTAACCATCGCGCCGCGCCCAAAGAAACCCAGATCACCGCCTTGTTTGGCTGAACCAGGGTCTTGCGAATATTTCTTGGCTAAGTCAGCAAAAGCGGCTGGATTTTTCTTCACTTCGGCTAAGACTTCTTCGGCTTTGGCTTTCACACCGGCCTTATCGCTATCACTGGCCTTTTCTGGCAAGGTCAGCAAAATATGGCTGGCGCGGCGTTCTTCAGCTTCTTGGTACTTGCTCGCCTTATTTTTTTCGTAATAGTCTTTGACTTCGCTTTCGCTCACAGTGACTTGATTACGCAAGGCTTCGGGCGACAACACCACATAATCCACCTTCAGCATTTCTGTAGTTTCAAATTTCTTGGCATTACTATCGTAATACTTCTGTGCTGCCCCATCTTCCAGCTTAACCTGTGCCACATAGGTTTCTGGATTAAAAACAACTTCTTGTACTTTGCGCTCTTGTTGTTGCAAGGCAATCAATTGCTCAATGCTAGTTTTGGCACGCAAGGACGAACCTGCAATGCTTTCGGGCAATTGTTGTAAGAGCAAATCTTGGCGCAAATTCGCCTCGAAGCCCTCTTTACTCATCCCTTGCATCTTTAACGCTTCTTCATAACGCGCTAAAGAGAACTTGCCATCTGCCCCTTGGAAAATAGGTGCTTGAGCAATAAATAAACGCAACGCATCATCACTAATGTACAAATTCTTAGCGATGGCTTCTTGGTGTAAAACTTGTTGGTTAATCAATTGATCCAACAACTCGCGCCGTGCTTCTGGCGTATCCAACATCTTTGGATCAAAACGGCTGCCCAGCTTGGTACGCAGATTGTCTTGCTGTTCACGTAGTGCATTTTGGAACTGCTGCACCGTAATTTTGACCTTACCGACTTCAGCAATGGTTGAATCACTAGAGCCATTGCGCACATAGGAATCAACCCCAAATAAGGCGAAAGGCAAAGCAATTAATGCCAAAAAGATTTGGACGATTTTTTTATTGTCACGAACGGAGTCAAACATAAGATCACCGCAAAAAGTTGAGAAAGAGTAATGCGCACTAAGCCCGTACTCTGGCATTTTGGGGATAAATTATCCCCGGTAAAATTTTTCTAGCCGGGGATT
>CAZOBT010000051.1:0-11575 GCA_964578025.1 uncultured Rhodocyclaceae bacterium
TGGATAGAAAACTGGGTCGAAGGCGAACGTAATGCCCGGATCAAGTTAGACAAACAAGCATGGGATGCCAAAAAAATCCGTATTAAGCTGACCAAGCATTTCCTGTGGTTAGTGCTCGCTTTATGGACAGGCTTTACCTTAACTGGCTATTTCACCCCCATGAGTGAATTGCTGGAAGAAGCCAAGACCTTTAATTTCAGCGGTTGGGAAACCTTCTGGATTTTCTTCTATGGTGGCTTTACTTACCTGATGGCTGGCTTTATGCGCGAACAGGTATGTAAATACATGTGCCCTTATGCACGCTTCCAAAGCGTTATGTTTGACCCCGATACGCTGATTATTACCTATGACAAAGTACGTGGCGAGCCACGCGGCGCACGTAAAAAAGGCGCGGCAAGCAATTTAGGCGATTGCGTCGATTGCGGCATCTGTGTCCAAGTTTGCCCCACCGGGATCGACATCCGTAATGGCTTGCAATACGAATGTATTGGCTGTGCCGCGTGTGTCGATGCGTGCGATCAGGTGATGGATAAAGTCGGCGCACCGCGTGGTTTGGTGCGTTACTCCACTGAAGCCGCCGAAGAGAAACATTTAACGCGCAAAGAAATGCTGCACCATGTCTTACGCCCTCGTATCTTGTTATATACCGCGATTTTGGCCTTGATCATTGGGGCAACGGCTTGGTTTATGGCACATCGTATTCCGCTGAAGGTGGACGTAATTCGTGACCGCGCTAGCTTGGCACGCGAAGCCGATGATGGTCGTATCGAAAACGTATACACCTTGCAATTCATGAATACCGATGAAAAAGCCCATACTTACCGCTTTACGGTAGAAGGCTTAAACAGCATCAGCATTCATGGCAGCAATACGGTTGAGGTGCCAGCGGCAACGATCAAAGCCTTGCCGATCCAAGTGCGGGTTGACCAAGAAACTGCACCCAAAGGGGCGCATCAAGTGTTCTTCACCATTGAAGCCACGGATAACCCAGACATTCATATCCGTGAAAAAGCCTCATACATGATGCCGTAAGGGCGCATGGGTGGTTTAGACGTGTAGAAGGAGCAAGGGCTGGAGTGATTCCAGCCCTTTGTGCTTATTGTTGATGTTTAAGGAGTAAGCGCACCATTTCCTCCACAAGCTCTTGATTATTTGGGGTGAGTTTTGCGTATTGGCGCAAAAATGGCGTAGGAACATCATACAAAGCCACTTGTGGCTCGGTAAGTAAATGGTAGGTGGGGATGCCGTTTTGGCTTTCTTGGTACAACTGGTAGATGGGAACGCCCAACGCGGTCGCAATTTTCTCTAAGGTTTCTGGGCTATAACGCTGTTTGCCACGTTCAATCCGTGACAAGTTTCCCGCATCCATGTCGGCTAAATGCGCAAGTTCCTCTAAGGTCATACCCTTAGCAAGTCGTAATTGGCGAATCACTTTTCCGATATTCATAGCAGTGATTTTCGCTAGGAAATTGCGTATGGCGCAAAGCGTATTGCACAAATTTTTACCGATTATTTTGTTTGCTTATTGCGCAAATTTTATGCTTTTGGCAAAATTTGCAGCGAATTGATACGAGGAAAAGATATGAGCACGCAACGTTATGTACGTTTATTTCGCAATGGGGTCAATCAAGCCATTCGCATTCCACGCGAGTTTGAGCTTCCCGGAGTGGAAGCGATTTTGACGCAAGAGGGCAATCGCTTAATTCTTGAACCACTACCGCCGCCGCGCCTAGTGAGTGTTTTAGCAACGTTGCAAACCTTGCCAGAATTCGTAGAGTTACCCTGATGCAATTAAGTGAGTCCTCCCCTGCTGCCTATCTATTTGATGCCGATGTAATTCATGAGTTAGTGCAGCGACCACAGGGCAAGCTGGCGGGACATATTGCGACCTTGCCCGTACATAGCCGTTTTTGTACCAGCATTTTGGTGGCGAGTTATTTGCGTGCCAAGGCACAAGAAATTGCCCCCAAAGATTATGCAAAACAATTAAACGAAGTGCTTTCTGCCTTAGACATTCTGCCCTTTGCTGCTCCTGCGGAACAAGCTTATGTCGTATTAGCAAGACAGGTGTCTGAGCAACACACTGTGCAGCATTTCTTGCTTGCCCAAGCTTCCTCCCTCGGTATGTTTTTCGTGACCTTGAACAAAAAAATAAGTCAGGAACTGCTAACAATTCCTGACTTACTTATTGCGGACTGGTCAAGTTTGGTCTAGTTTCAAAAAAAACCTAACGAGGCTTATTGGACTTGCCAAAGTTAGATTTCTTTACATTTGGTCTAGCTTTGTCGTGATTAGGCCGTGGCGTTTGGGCAGGACGCGGGGCGGGGCTAAAGCTGGATTGCTTCGCGCCTTTGCTTTCTTGCGTCGCCCCAACATTGGGCTGCCAAGTGGGGACAAGGTGCTTTTTGCCGTTACCGATTAAATCCGCACGTCCCATTTCCTTTAAGGCTTCGCGTAATAAAGGCCAGTTATTCGGGTCATGGTAGCGTAAGAAGGCTTTATGCAATTTACGCTGCCGTCCGCTGCGAATCACTTCTACCGTTTCACTACCGCGTCCGACCCGTTTTAAGGGGTTTTTCTCGCTGTGATACATCGTGGTAGCGAGAGCCATCGGCGTGGGCAGGAAGTTTTGCACTTGGTCGAGGCGGAAATTGTTACGTTTCAACCACAAAGCCAAATTCATCATGTCCGCATCGCTCGTTCCCGGATGCGCGGCAATAAAGTAGGGGATCAAATATTGCTCTTTACCTGCTTCGCGTGAAAAGCGTTCAAAAAGCTGCTTAAACTTGTCGTAAGTCCCAATTCCCGGCTTCATCATCTTCGATAAAGGGCCAGCTTCGGTATGTTCGGGGGCAATTTTTAAATAACCGCCGACGTGATGTGTCACTAGCTCTTTAATGTAATCCGGCGAACGTACCGCCAAGTCGTAACGCAGCCCTGAACCAATCAAGACTTTTTTCACGCCGGGCAAGGCGCGGGCTTTGCGGTATAAATTGATTAACGGGGTGTGGTCGGTATTTAAATTGTCGCAAATGTCGGGGAAAACACAGGAAAGACGACGACAGGCACTTTCGATGGCTTTGTCTTTACAAGCGAGGTGCCACATATTTGCCGTTGGCCCACCCAGATCGGAAATAATCCCGGTAAATCCCGGCGTTTTGTCGCGAATTTCTTCGATCTCCTGCAATACTGAAGCTTCGGAACGACTTTGAATAATTCGCCCTTCATGTTCGGTAATCGAACAGAAAGTGCAGCCGCCAAAGCAGCCGCGCATGATGTTGATCGAAAAACGAATCATCTCCCAGGCGGGAATTTTGGCTTCGCCATAACTTGGATGGGGGCGACGTGCATAGGGCAAACCATACACCGCATCCATTTCGGCGGTGCTTAGAGGCAAAGGCGGCGGATTCAACCACACATCCCGCTCACCATGGGCTTGTACCATGCAGCGGGCATTGCCGGGATTGGATTCTAAATGGAAGGTACGCGAAGCATGGGCGTACAACACCGGATCATCTTTCACCTGTTCATACGCAGGCAAACGAATCACTTGCCGCGAACGCTGGGCGCGGCGGTCAGCTAAGCGTTCGCTACGCGACACAATACGAATCGGGGTGACAGTCGTCGATGTGGTAGAGGGCGTAGTGTCTGAGGAGCTTTCTGCGCGGCTGTTGCTCGCGCTTGGCGACATCGCATACGGGTCTGGATGCTGGACTAAGGCTCCCGGTGTATCGACCGTGGTCGAATCCACATGAAGCCAATCCGCGCTCGGCAAATAATCCTTTGCCACCATATACGCCGTACCGCGTACATCGCGAATGCTTTGAATCGCCTCACCTTTGGCTAAACGATGCGCCACTTCAACCAAGGCACGTTCGGCATTACCAAACAAAAGCAAATCCGCTTTGGAATCGGGTAACACCGAACGGCGCACCTTGTCTGACCAATAATCGTAATGGGCGATGCGGCGCAAACTGGCTTCAATCGAGCCAATAATCACGGGCACACCGGCAAAGGCTTCACGGCAACGTTGCGCATACACCGTCACGGCGCGGTCGGGACGTTTATTGGGTTCGGCATTTGGCGTATACGCATCGTCCGAGCGAATTTTGCGGTCGGAAGTATAGCGATTCACCATCGAATCCATATTCCCCGCCGTCACGCCAAAAAATAAATTTGGCTTGCCTAATTGGCGAAACGCTTCAGCAGAATGCCAATCCGGTTGGCTAATTATGCCCACCCGAAAGCCTTGTGCCTCTAATAATCGCCCGACCAAGGCCATGCCAAAGCTGGGATGGTCGATATAGGCATCGCCAGTAATTAAAATAATGTCGCAAGAATCCCAACCTAACACGTCCATTTCTTGCCGTGACATGGGGAAAAATGGGGCTGTGCCAAAACGCGCCGCCCAGAATTTGCGATAACTAAAAAGCGGCTTTGCCGCAGCAGTAGTAAAGTCCATGAGGTATTTTAATTGATCTACAGAATGCGCTGATTTACTTCGGCGCGATTAAGTCGTGTTGGTTTGAAATTTGTCAGGGTCGGCATGGCATAATCGCGCTTAATTGATAACTTTTTCGCACTCTTATGCATATTGATCTTCAAATTCGATCTGATGTTGTGGTTGGTGTAGTGACTGGGCGTATTGACCATATCAGCGCGGAAGGGTTCAGAGAATCCTTGGTTGAACTCTTTGATAAAGATTTTGGCAGCCCGAAGCCGGTGGTACTGAATTTTGCCGCCATTGATTTTGTCAGCAGTGCAGGTATTCACAGCTTATTGACAGCGGCACGCGCCGCAAAAAACAAGGGGCGCAAATTTGCCATTGCCGCTGCCAAGCCTTTAGTGCAAGAGATATTTACAATTAGCCGCCTGTCTTTGATTTTACCTTTGTATTTAAGCATTGAAGCAGCCAGTGTTGCATTGAATACAGCAACTTAGCCAGTTAAGTTGATTTGTCATGAAACAAGTCATTTTTTGGGGTACACGCGGCTCATTACCTGTGGCTTTAGCGGCAAGTGATGTCCAACAAAAAATCCTGTATGCCTTACGTTTAGCCCGTGAGCAACATCTGAGCAGTGAAGCCGATTTGCAAGCCTTTGTGCAGAATTTACCCTTTGAAATTGGTGCGACGTTTGGTGGCAACTCTTCATGTGTCGAATTGGTGACGGGGGAGGCGGCGCATTTTATTTGTGATATGGGCAGTGGTGCGCGGCAACTCGGTAGAGCTAAGTTAGCGCGTTACGGCAAACCGCGCCCCCAGACCTATCATATTTTTCTTTCGCATTTGCACTGGGATCATTTAATGGGCTTGCCCTTTTTTGAGCCTTTGTATATTCCCGGTAATCAAATCATTATTCATGGCTGTCACCAGCGTTTAGAAGAAGCTGTACGTTTGCAATTACGCACCCCCGGCTTTCCTGTCGATTATTCACAACTAAAAGCTAATATTCATTACGATTACATGGTGCCGGGCGAACCATATTACATTGGGGCAGTAAAAGTAAGCGCGATGTTGCAAAATCACCCCGGTGATTCATTTGCTTATCGCTTTGAAGTAAATAACAAAACCGTGGTATATGCCACTGATGCCGAACATAGTTTTGAGCAATTAGAGATGCAGGAAAAAAGCATTGCCTTTTTCCATCAGGCTGATTTAGTGATTTTCGATGCCATGTATTCTCTTGCGGATGTCACAACCCATAAAGCCGGATGGGGGCATTCATGTAATGTGATTGGGGCTGAATTATGTTTAGCCGCAGGGGTAAAAAAGCTGGCTTTATTTCACCATGATCCAACGCATGATGATTTACAACTTTGTCGTTTATTAGAAGAAACGCGGCGATTCGTGGCATTAAGTCAAGGTGAGAATGAATTTGCAGCGATGTTGCAAGTCATTTCCGCTTATGATGGCTTAACTTTAACTATTTAGCTCTACCGCCACGAGTGAAAACAGCACTGAAACTCTCTTACCCTGCGGCTTATCGTACAGCTATTGCCTTTTTGTTATTAGGATTAGCCAGCGTTACGTATTTTTATGTTGATGATTCAGCCTTTGTCAATGTGCGTTACGCGCTTTTTGATACCTATCAGCAAGAATACCCACGCTCACGCCATGATAATCAAGTGGCAGTTGTCTTAATTGATGATGCTAGCTTAAAAAAAGAGGGACAGTGGCCGTGGCCGCGTAATCGTTTAGCCCAACTGATTGAGCGGGTAAGTGCAGGTCAGCCGAAAGTCATTGGTTTGGATATTGCTTTTCCTGAGTCAGATACATTTTCTTTGCATAATTTACGGCGGCGCGGTATTGAATTACCCCCTGGGGTGATTGAGCAGTGGCCGAACCATGACCAGGCGTTAGCAGCAGTATTTGCACATACCCCATTAGTTTTGGGCACGTTTGCGGGGAATAATTTAAATGTGGAAGAGAAACCACTAGAGCGAGGAGCGGTTGGATTACGCGGTTATGGTGGCGAAGCCGATGTCAACAGCTTTTTGCCAAAATATAAGCATCGTTTTCCCCATTTTTCGGTGCTAGAAAATGCTGCTCCTGCGTATGGTTTGCTTAATTCTAAATTAGAGCAGGGTGTCATTCGTCGCGGGATTCTGTTGGCAAATGTGAGCGGACAAAATATTCCTGCACTTAGTGTGGCAATGTTGAATCTTAGCTTAGCAAAACCGATGTCAGTTCTAGGTTTTGATCTTTTACCGTTTCAAAAAGGTTTATCGGGATTTCGCCTGCCAAACAATATGAATGTCAGTATTCCTACTGATAAACAAGGGTTGGTTTATTTACACTTTGGCAAATTCCTAGATAACTGCCAAGAACATTGTATTTCTGCTACTGATTTATTAAGTGGTAAAGTCTCGCCTAACATTTTAAAAGATCGCTATGTACTGATTGGGGTGAGTGGTGTCGGAATTGCTGATTTGGCACTTACCCCATTGGGTGAGGTTGTGCCAGGCGTTGATATTCATGCACAACTCCTTGAAAACTTATTAGGCCAGAAGGTGTTAAGTCGCCCGTTCTGGATTGAGCTAACTGAACAGGTACTTTTTTTACTTACTGGCCTATTGTTAATCTGGCTTGTGCCACGCCTTAGCCCACGTCGTGTTACTTTGCTGGGCTTAGGTTTAATTATTTTATTTGTTGGTATTGGTTTTCCTTTATTTCGTTTTGGATATTATCTTTTTGATGGCTTAACCCCCATTCTCTTGCTTATACCTTTATTTATTGTTCTATTACGTAATAGTTTATGGCAATCTGAACAGCAACGTCGTATTTCCGAATTGGCCTTGCAAAATGAACGCGATGCAGCGACTCGTCTTGCTGGTGAATTAAATGCGGCACGACGTATTCAGCTTGGTTTAGTTCCTAATCCTGATATTTTATTTGCTAATGAAAAACGTTTTGAGCTTGCCGCTTTGCTTGAGCCTGCAAAAGAAGTGGGAGGGGATTATTACGATTGCTTTATGTTAGATCAGCGGCGTTTATGTTTGACCATTGGTGATGTGACCGGGAAAGGAATTCCTGCCAGTTTATTTATGGCAATTAGTAAAACCTTAAGCGGGACATTAACGCGGCAACGTGATGGTGATCCGGGTTTAAGCTTACAAGCGATTGAGTCCGAATTAAATTTATATAACTCACAATATTTATTTGTCACCGCTTTACTGTTAGTGATTGATGTCGAAACTGGGTTAATGCGTTATGCCTGTGCTGGACATGAAGCCCCTTTATTGCGCCGAGGCAATGAGGTGCGTCGCTTACCAACCGAAGAAATCTCTGGTACGCCATTATGTGCAATGGGTGATTACCCGTTTACCAGTGCTGAATTTCAATTACAGCCGGGGGATTGGTTGTGTTTGTTTACCGATGGGGTAAACGAGGCAACCGATGGCACATTGTTCTATGGTACAGAGCGTGTTATTGAATTACTTCGTGCTTTGCCCAGCGACACTACTGCCCATACTTGCTTAAAGGCTATCCATCAAGCCACTACTAACTTCATGGCAGGCTCAGCACCTGCCGATGATTTAACCCTACTTACATTCCGTTGGTTAGGTTGTTCACGTACCCTGTAACTGTAGCTCCTTCAATTTAACTGGAATCACCATCCCACGCCGGGCGCGTTTGTTGAGATAGGCGTTAAATTCTTCGCCATGAATATCGAGGACATGTACCTTCCCGGCACGGCCTAAGCCTTGTAGTTTGACGCTATCACCAATGGCTTGGGCTTCCAACAAGGTTTCGCCTTCGTTGAGCGCGATTAGGATGACTCCTTTACCACCATTGCTTAACTCTTTCATTTCCTCCATGACGAAGACCAATAAGCGGTATTCGCTAGAAAGCGCGGCAATGTAGTTGGGTTGCCCTTGGACGACACGGGGAGGCAACAATTCTGCGCCTTCATCAAGGGTAACAAAGGCTTTCCCCGCTTTTAGCCGCCCTGCCATATCACTGAGTTTGCCGATAAAGCCATAACCATGATTGCTAGCAAGGAGATAGCGTGTTTCGGCGGGCGCACTGAGGAGATAGCGGATTTTTGCCCCGGTTTGTAGCTCAATCAACGAGGTGACTGGCACACCATCCCCTTTACCCCCAGGAAGCTCGGCATAACGTAAGGTGTAAGCTCGCCCTTGCTTATCAAGCAAGACAATCGGATAAATACTGCGTGTTTCCACAATCGCCAACGCCCCATCCCCGTCTTTCCACGTCAAACTGGTGGGGTCAATGCCATGCCCAACGCGGGAGCGAATAAAGCCGTTTTGCGACAAAATCACCGTGACGGCTTCATCAACGACAGTTTCCACTTTTGCTGCTGTAATCCGCTCGGCCGCTTCGATTAAGGTGCGCCGTGCATCGCCATATTTTTCGGCATCTTTGCGAATTTCTTTCACCACCAAATTCCGCCGTGCGGTTTCGTTTGCCAGTAAATGCTCAAGTTGCGCATGTTCTTCACGTAACTCTTTGAGCTCTTTTTCAAGCTTGATGGTTTCCAAACGCGCCAACTGGCGTAAACGAATATCCAAAATGTCATCACTTTGGATTTCCGATAAACCGAAGCGAATTTTCAGTTCTAACCGTGGGGTATCCGCATCCCGCACGACCTTAATCACCCCTTCGATATGGTTGAGTGCGATAAGGCGGCCTTCTAAGATATGAATACGTTGCTCAACTTCGCGGAAACGATAGGCTAAACGGCGATTGACCGTGGTCAGGCGGAAATCGCTCCATTCACGCACGACTTGCGCCAAGGATTTCTGCTGTGGACGACCATCGCGCCCAATCATGGTCATATTGAGCTGGGCATTACTTTCCAATGACGTATTGGCAAGCAAGACATTCATGACATCATCTGGCGCGACGCTACGGGTTTTAGGCTCTAACACGATGCGCACCGGGTGAGCTTTGTCAGAGTCATCCCGAAACGTGTCCAACACGGCGAGAACATTGGCCTTTAGATTTTGCTGTTCAAGCGTTAAGGTTTTCTTGCCTGTTTTGAGCTTGGGGTTAATTAACTCTTCAATTTCGCCCAAGACTTTCGCCGTGTTGGTATTGGGCGGTAATTCGGTAATGGCAATGCGATATTGCCCCCGCGCTAAGGTTTCAACTGTCCACCGCGCCCGCACCCGCAAACTGCCCCGCCCACTTTCATAGGCTTTGCGGATGTCTTCTGGGCTAGAAATGACCTGCCCACCGCCGGGGAAATCGGGGCCGGGAATGGCGGTATAAATTTCGCTATCCGTTTTTGCTTTTCCTTGAATCACGGCAATACACGCCGCCGTGACCTCGCGCAAATTATGCGCTGGAATTTCCGTCGCCATCCCCACGGCAATGCCTGATACGCCATTGAGCAACAACATCGGCAAACGGGCGGGCAATAGGGTGGGTTCTTTCAGCGTACCATCATAGTTCTCACGAAAATCCACCGTGCCACGGTCGATTTCGGAGAGCAAAATTTCTTCGGCAAAGCGCGATAAACGGACTTCGGTATAACGCATAGCGGCAGGTGAATCACCATCCCGCGAACCAAAATTCCCCTGCCCCTCGATCAGCGGATAGCGCAAGGTAAAATTTTGTGCCATGCGCACGGCAGCTTCATACACCGCACTATCCCCATGTGGGTGATATTTACCAATAACATCGCCCACAATCCGCGCCGACTTTTTGAATGGAGCATCGGGACGATTCCCCAATTCGCGCATCGCAAACAAAATGCGCCGCTGTACGGGTTTCTGCCCATCCTCAACAAACGGTAAGGCACGCTCTAACACCGTCGACATGGCATAGGTGAGGTAGGCTTGTTCGGCAAAACGGTGTAAAGGCACAGCATCTTCGGGCAACACCTCTGGCTCCCCCGCTGGTGGCGCAGGTGGTTCTAGCCCCATTGCCGCCGCGACTTCTTCAGCCGAGCCGCTTGGTGCGATGCTCGAAAACAAGCTATCCGCAAACTCACACCCCGCTGCCTCTGGCGCGTCGCCTAAAACCTCATTAATAATCTCTTGATCGGTTTTGGTTTTATTTTCCGTGCTAGACATAGATTTCTGCCTTAAAAGATATTGATAAGGTTAACAAGGTAAATGACAAGAAATACACATGGCTTATAGCGGCTGTCCCGTTTGGGCTTCATAGGTAGTCGCTACTTTTTTAAACCAGTCTTTTTGAATCCCAGCACTGACCGAGCTGGTATCGAGTACTGTTTTTATGGCTTTCACAAAATCAAGACGAGAGGCAAAAACTGGGAATTTTGTGCGCCTTGAATACCATGTGGCTGGACGAATATTGACAGGAATACCTTGTTTCCACTGAATCTTTAATGGTGAACGTTCTGAGGCACAAGCAATTTCCCATACCTTTTTTAGCCAAATGTTCTTAATGACAATGCCGCCATGCACCTCAATATATTCAAAAATTAAATAATCTGCATCAAGGCGGTAGGGTTTCTCTAACAAAGAGCGAGCATAGGCTTGAAAATTCGCAATATCAAAATTTGGCGACTCTTTAAAACATTTCACTTCAAGTAAATCAACGTCATTACGGTTAGGGTGCATCAAAAAATCAGGAAACTCTTGCGTATTTGTTTTAATACGGTAGGCGATATTATGGTGGCTCATAAATGACTTTAGCCATTCTTGAATGACATTGCCAACAATACTGCTATCATGAATGATGGTTTTTATCCCATGTAATTCAAAATAGGTTTCGCCCCGTGCAGAGATAATTCCTGTCTGCATTAGTTTGTCAAAAACAGCTTGCGCACTCATTATGCAGAAACTCCTTGTAAAAGCCGGATAGCGACCGCCTTAATCACCGGTGGCATAACGGTATTGCCAAGTAAATCGAAGGCTTCTTTATAACTAACAATCTCTTCTAATTGATAGTTGGCAGGAAAGCCAGAAAATGCCAAGCCTTCTTTTACGTTGATTGCACGAACTCCCTGCGGTGTAGCAACAGCAATTTTTCCTGCCTCAGTTGCCACGATAGTTGGGCAAGGCTTATTCGGATCAATAATTTGGGTAAAGGGAAAAGAAAGCTTGCCACTGACAATGTTATAGCCTTTAGCGGCATCGG
>CAZOBT010000052.1:0-11529 GCA_964578025.1 uncultured Rhodocyclaceae bacterium
GAAGCCGACATCCAAGCCACGATTGACGCAGCAGCGGCGTATTTTGCGGGGGTGAATTAGTTCTTTGTTTTTGCTATCCGTGCTTCGTTCAATAACATTGGGTCGAAACGAAGTTTGGCGCGGTCGATGCGGGGTAAATTGACATCGAAAACCAATTTATTCCCTTCAACCGCAAAGGTCAGCATCGTATCAACGATGCGTGGTGAGTCTGTGGCAGTCAGCACTGGTGCATCACCAATTTCGGCAATAATTGCCTTATTCCGAGGCTCTTCTCGTTCACCAATAAAGACGATTTGGCACTCACGTAAGAGGCGCAAGGTGGACGGTGTAGGAAATCTAAGGTTGGGGTGCGTATTGCGATTCTGGAACTCCCACCGCTTTAACGCATTGTTGATTTGTCCATGTCCCACCGTACAAATATTGAAAACATCTTGGGGGCGTTGTTGCGGCCATTCTCCCATGGCATAGAAGGCCATCAAATATCTAACCTTTTCTTCTTCTTCCGAAACAGAAGCAAACGCAGAGACGGCAGCGAATTGCGCTAAAAGAAAGAAGAGAAAACAACGCAAATATGACATAGCTGGGGTCGTAGAAATACAAAGATAAGATGCTTTATGGTCTAAAAGTCACACGTTAACTGTAACCAAAAACTGCGCCCATCCATTGCTAACGTGTCGTAAATACGACCATCAGCCCCCGTGCGAGTGAAGGGAGCAACCGCATCATAACGTTTATTTGCCAAATTTTTTACACTTAACACTGCCGCAAAGCCATACCATTTTCTTTCTGTGCTTACGGTCACATTTCCCAGTATGACTGGTGAAAGTCGTTTTTCGGTGAGGCTTAAACGTGCACCAAGATACTGGCCTTCCCAACCTAAACGTAAGCCACTGTTGCCAAGTAAATGGGAAAAATTCAGCTTTGCAATATGCCGTGGCGAATTCACGAGTTCTTTGTCGTTCGCATCATGAGCATGTTGCTGAGCAAAACTTGTGCGTAATCGCATTCCTGCATAGGGGCTGTTCCGCCAAATTCGTTCTAACTCTAATTCAAATCCTTTGGCATAACGTTTGCCACCATGTGTGTACTGACCCAAAGCATCGTCATAGACTAACTCACCAGAATGTATGGAGTGGTAAACAGAAGCTAAAAAACGTATATCGGGCGAAAACTGGTGTTGCACCACTACTTCATCAGCAGTAACAGTCTCTGAAATAACCAGCTCTTGGAAAAACCGCTTTTCATCTGCACTTGGTAAACGGAATGCTTTGCTATGTGAAAATTTAACGGTTGTTTGATAGTTGGGGGTAAAAATTAACGCAAGACGTGGGCTGAGATTTTTCTCATGGCTGTCGGAGGCATGATCATAACGAGCTCCCAAATTAAATACCCAGTCTTGACTCAAGCGCATTTCATCAGTGAAATAAAAACTATAAATGCTACGTGAAAATTTCTCGTCAACACGGCGTACAGTTTGCCCTGTTGGTGAAAGATATTTGCGTACAAAATCTTGGCGTAAATCTTGGCGAAACTCTAGGCCAAAAACTAAGGTGTGGTCACGAAACCAATTAGCGACCAACTTTTGGTCAACTCCCCACCATTGCCCCTGATTATTATTGAAGCGGTACATTTCATCATCGGTGATATTGGCATATTCGCGTAATGCCTTATCTGAATAAAAACCATAATACAGACGGCTGACGGCTTGTAAGTCTAAGCTGAGGTCTGTTTCATAGCGTGCTTGGATAAAGGCATTCTCATCCAAGGTGCGATATAGGCGGTTAAATGCGGTTGAGCTTAATGGGTTAGTTGGCACCGCTTTTTCACGTTTGACATAAGCGGCCTCAACGATCAAATCAGACCATTTTATTTTGCCAAATAGACGATCTGCTTTTTCAAAATCAATTCCCTGTGCTACCCCATAATTAGTTGGGGCTGCATCATAAGCAGGAAAATACAAATCTTGCCCACTACTACGGAGGCGCGAGGCAGACACAAGCAAATCAACCCCGTTTTCAAATTGCTTACCAAAACTTACCCGCTGTTTTTTACCACCATAACTAAATATCTCAGCCGCCACTTGCGTTCCGTCTAAATCGCTACCCCGCTTAGTAATAATATTAATACTACCTAGCAAGGCATTGTTACCATAGATCGGAGAACCTGAGCCGGGAACATACTCAATCCGATCCACTAAATCTAAATCAATTAAACCTGAATTATCGATGTATGCTTGGTTGTATAAGTTGTCCTGTGTTGGATAACCATCAATCAACAACATAATACGCCCAATATAATCCCCGGGCTTACCAAAGCCTCGCCCACCCATGTAATGATAATTACGATCATAGGTAGTAAATAAACCCCGCATCCCGTTTAATACATCAGCAATACTGCGGTAGCCATAGGTGCGAATATCTTCTGCGGTGATGATGGCAACGGCTGAAGGAGAATCACTGACCTGTTGTGCCATTTTTGAGGCTGAAATTACCTCAGTACTCGCCATTGCAAAGGGGATTCCCTCTCTTCGTTCTGTGGAGCTTGAGCTATCTGCTGCCATCGTTAATTGCGACAGCAGTAAAAAGAAAATACCAAAGTATCTTGCGAAAAATTCATAGTTAGAATTCATATTTTTATTTTTTCTTATGCACGATAAGGTGTGGGTAATTAAGTAAAAACAAGCGATCAGTGTCTTGAAGCAGATGAAATATGATGTAACAGTAAGGTATATAGTTGTTGTGGATCAATCGGCTTCGTTAAAAAAGCATTCATACCCGCTGCTAAACACTGTTGTTTTTCTTTTTCTCCCTCATTCCCTGTCATTGCAATAATTACAATGTCACGACAAGTGGGCTGGCAACGGATTAAGTGTGTAATTTCAACTCCATTCATTTCTGGTATCTGCATATCCATAAAAATAAAGTCAAATTTTTGTTCATATAATAAAGCCAATGCCTCACGTCCGTTATAAGCTGAGATAACCTCACAACCAATATCGGCAAGTAATTCGGTGGCTACCAGATGATTTAATGGTTCATCATCAACGACTAAAATACGCAAACCACGCAATGCTTCATTACGCCGAGGATCAATATCTGGCAGTGAATCTTTATGGTGAATCAATGCTGGCTCTAATGCACTGCTTGATGCCAGCACAATAGTAAACCAAAATGTTGTACCATTTTGTTGCTGACTTTCTAGCGCAATTTCTCCTCCCATCAGTTGCACGAGTTGCTTACTGATGGATAAGCCTAAGCCTGTTCCTCCATACTTACGATAGGTTTCAGGGTTGGCTTGTTCAAAAATATTAAATAGACGATCTTGCTTATTATTTTCAATCCCAATCCCGGTATCACGGATGGTGAAGCGTAATTTAATTTCTTCAGGAATCGTTTGATCTGATATGTTTTCAACATCAACTCTTACATAGCCCTGATGGGTAAATTTAACCGCATTGCCGACTAGGTTTAGCAGAATTTGGCTAAGGCGCAACTGGTCGCCACAAACAAACTCAGGTACGTTCTCTGCATAGTGAATCAGAAAAGTTAAGCCTTGATCCCGTGCTTTTTCACCACAACAAACATCAATTTCATGAAGGAGTTTAAACAAAGAAAAATCCTTCTTTTCTAATTCGATACGCCCAGCCTCAATTTTTGAGAAATCAAGGACATCACGCACTAAAGCCAAGAGCATATTGCTCGCACTTTTAATTTGCTTTAAATAGTCAAGTTTCTTTTCTTGTCCTAAATGTTGTTCCCCATCTAACAGCTTATTTGATAACAGCACAATGGCATTGATCGGGGCGCGTACTTCGTGGCTCATATTTGCCAAGAAATTACTTTTTGCTTGGCTCGCGGCATCCGATTTATTTTTTAGACATACAAGCAGTTCGCGATTTCTTTCTAGCTTATTGTCGCGTTCCTCGATTTGCCCCAACATTTGGTTAAAGCTATTGGCTAATAAGCCAACTTCATCTTGTTGATGTATCTGCGCCCGCAACGAAAATTGCTGTGTGTGTGAAATATTCTCAGTTAAATTTTTCAGCTCTGCGAGTGGTTGTAACGCATTACGCAACATGCGCCGTGCGAATAGCGTCGCAATGACACCCGACACAAGAAGAAGTAAGGCCAATTTGAGCATCATCACACCCAAATCGCCCCACATTGGCATCAAATTGACCTTTGCATAAGCCATTATTTTTACTTCTTCACCTTTAGAGGCAGTATGGCTTGCTTTTGCTAAAAGCTCTTTGGTAAAAAAAGATTTAGGAGTTTCCGCTTCCTGATATAAATCCATTAAAGAAAGTGGTGGTGAGCCAGACTCATATTTCTCGGTAAATATTTTTGCATCGCCGTTTGCCTCTTCTTTCACAATAACGAGTGCAACAACATTTAAATGTCCAAATGACTTGGCAATTAGTTCATTGGCTCTTTCTGGTCGATTTAAGCGTGCATGTGCTTCAAGATTAGGACTAACGATTTTCAGCCAGCTTTCAATTTCCTGTTGAATCATCGCCTTCCGTGTTGCCGCTTCTTGAATAAAAAATGAAGGAAGGCTAAAAACGACAACAAATACAATGGCAAGAGCCAGAATGTTTTCGAGGCGTTTACTAAGCGAAACTTTTTCTTTAAACATGAAAAATACTCAAGCAAAGGGCAAGGCGCGTTTTGCCTTGCCCTTTAAATCGATCTAAAAATGCGGCACTAGCCAACAAATTGTTGATACTGTTTTATAGCGAGGCCACCATAAAACCTGTAGGCATCAACGACACTTTATACGCTTTTTCCTTATACGTTTTATCGTTACTAACTAACATGGTTTTCACGGTATAACGTTTGCCTTTGGCTTGCTCTGGCAATTTGAATTTCGACGTAGTTTGATAACGCCCAGCCCCATCGACTGCCGTAATTTTTTCGGTCTTTTCTTCTACTAATTGGTTATTTTCGTCATAGAGGGCAAACTTCTGCTGCAAGTTTGGCACTTTGTCGCCATAGCCAATTAAGTCGGTATTTGACGTAATTTCAACCTCTTTGTGCCCTGAGCTATCTGCCGTCGTATTCATATTACTTTCAAACTTGGCGGGAATAACATCATCTTTTGGCACGCCTGCCTTTTTCTTGCCATATTCAGCATTCACTTGGGCAGCATCGGCGAGTTTTTTCGATTCAAAATACCAACCAAGTAAGAAACCCGCCGCCGCGCCAGCAACTGCACCCGCAACACAGCCTTTTGTACCTTTAACGGCCGCGCCCAAGGCACAACCGGCAGCTGCACCAATCAAGGCAGATGTAGTTTTGTTGTCGAGCTTAACGGCAGAGGTATCTAACTTCATCGTGCCATCGGGATTGGTAGCACAACCTGTCATTGCCACGGCTAAGGCAATGGCGGCGGTTAATGGATGATGGCGTAGTGTTTGTGTCATTTTGACTTCCCCCAAGTTGATATTGATATTTAATTGACGAGTTACTACTTTGCTGGAACAGCAATCGGATCATCAATGCCGTGATCGCTGATATAAGGACGCTGTTGATTATTCGTTAATTCACGCACACGTTTGGTCACGTAACGTCGTAAATCAGTGGCATAGATTAATTTGTCTTTAGGGTTTTCTGCCTGTCCTTGTAAGCCCTCAATTAAGGCTTTGGTAAATGCGCCATTGCCCCATTCGTCAGACTCTTGGGCTTTTTCTTTCGCGGTGGCGGAGGCAAAAACAATGACACCACGTTCTTCTTCAACTTGGTTAATTGTGCCAGCGAGTTTGGCTTGGTTGGCTAATGCCCCTGAATGACAGGTATCAAGGAAGAACATCGCCCGACCGGGAATCTCTTCCAACATGCTAATAATGTCTTTCCCAGAAACCCATTTTTCTGGCGTTTTAGCGAGTTTTTCCACATGGGGAATAAAATAATACGATTGATTTTCTGTCGTGCCATGCCCTGCTAGGAATAAGACCACCGCATCGTTAGCTTTGACATTTTGGCTCAGCCACTTTAATTCTTCGCGCACCCCGTCTTGGCTAGCTTTTTCATCGACAATTTTATGTACCACGAGCTTGTCATAAATCGGCAGTTTGCTTTTCCCTGCGGCGACGACTCGTGCCATTTGGCTACTAAAATCGCTGGCATCCTTAACGGGCTGTTGTAATGCCCAATCACCGGGGTATTTATTTACCGCAATCACCAACATATATAGGGTGTCGTACTTTTCATAATACGGTGCGGCACTAGAAGAACTTGTGGCAGCGAGTTTGCTAGGGCGGCGAACTTGGATGCTCACCGGTTCAGATTTACCGTATTTGTTCTCAGCAATCAGCAAGACCTCGCTATCTTTTGGCGGTAGATTCACCACTGCTTCATAGGCTTGTTTGTCTGGCTCATCGCCTTGCCCTAACGCCCGCAATTTCACGCCGCGTTCTAATTTGCCATTCACACGAATTTTGACGTTCTTCACTGGGGCATTACTCGCCGTGCGTAAAGCATAACGTAGCTTGATTTGGGCATCAGCAGCTTCAATTTGCCGCTCTGACTGCACTTCAATGACAGGTGGTAATGCGTCAAGCAAGCTAAATGCCTTGCTGCCCTTGTCCGTATTGCTATTAGTGCTACTCGCCATTTTTTGGCTAGGTTTCCCGGTTGCAGCCTCAGCTTCTTTATTCATTTCTTGCAATAAAGCTAATTCGGCTTGGAAGGCAGATACAGCGGCGGTTTCGTCCTGCATCTGGGCAATTTTCTGAATAATGTTAGGTTGATAAAACCGCTCACGGAAGCGACCAACACTAAAGAAATCTGCTGATTGGTTATAAGCGCGATTTACATGCCATCCAATTAGCGATTCACCACCAATTGAAGTGTCGTAATAGCCATTGGGTGACCAAATAATCCAGCGTTCTTTATCACCATGTACAAACAAGGCAAGTTGCTCTACGCCATCGCGGCTGCGATACCAACGCACACTGCCATCTGCCAGCGCGGCAACAATCCATTCGCCATTTTTGGTATCGCTATTGATATTGATTGCCCACACCGCTGCTGGAGTGCGCTGTGTCCATAACAATTCACCTTTCGCGGTATAGAGGCGCAAATTCCAATCGCTACCTAACGCAAATCGCCCTTGATCCGCTGTTGCTGCCACACTGCGGGCAATTTCATTGGGCGATAGGTTTAAGGCTTGTCCAGATGCTTGTGGATTGTTTTTATTTTTCCAGTTACTGACAAATGTTGGTATCCGTGGAGTTTGCACTGTTTCTTTGCCATTGACTGGGCGCAACTCGCCTTTGCTTAAATCAAAGGACATTAAGTCTTTCCCCTGCACCGCAACGGGGAAAACCACCGCTTGCCCATCGGCACTGACCCGGAAGGTCTCGCCAGCATCCCGGAAGTCAGCACGGGCAATCTTGTTACCGCCAAGGTAATCGCCAGTGTTTGGCTCAAATAATGCCCAAGCGGGTTCGGCAGAGCTGGCTAATAAGCCCTTGGCGGTCATTAACAAGCTGGTGGCAATATTGCTAAAGCCATCCAGTTCGCGGGCAGCTCCTTTGCCCATGTCAGGAAAGGCAAAAATCGGAAAACGCGCATTGCGGCTGACATTACCTGTGGCATACAAGGTACGCCCATCCATTGCCCAAGCGACACGCCCTAAATTGCCACTTCCGGCAACTTCGGCAATCTGTGTGGTTTGCAAACTCGTACCATCCAGCACCAGTACCTTCGCACTGTCTTGCAAACCAATCGCGAGGCTGTTGCCATCAGGCGACCATGCCAAGGTATAAGGCACACCTGTTAATTGCTTACGCGCGACACGTTCTAAATTGCCGCGCTGCAACTTATACACCCGCAAATAGCCATCTAAACTGACCACGGCTAAACGCCCATCCGGGGCAAATGCCGCGCCATAAATGGCATCGTTATATTGCGGGTCAGAGCCAACAAAGCCGAGATTACGCTTAAACACACGCAAACCCTCTTGGCGCAAGCCCACGGCAATGAATTGGTTATCCGCCGACCAAGCTAACTGGGTAATCGGGGCTTCGATGCCGGATAAGGTGCTTTTAGGGGGGAGGTTGCCATTGGCACGATCAAACAAATACAGGGCGTGGGTTTTAGCATCAAAGGCGGCATTACCGCCTAGGGCTACGGTTTTACCATCGGGGGACATTGCAGCGGCATATAACGCACCAACACTTTCACTCCCCAAAGGGGGGCGCAAAACCGCAACCGGTTTAAACGTGCGCAAATCCCATAAACGTGCCGTCTTGTCTTCAGAGCTGGTAACAGCCCAATTCCCCACACTGTCACTGCTAATCCGGGTAATTGTGGCGGTATGCCCACCGGTTTCAATGCGTAATACCGGGTCTTTCGGAATGTCCGCCGCCGCTGGCATCGTACTTAGTAAAGAACACAACAACCCCAACGACACAGCAAGACGGCGCAACATTTCCAATTCTCCTTACACAGGGATCAAGCCGGGCATGAACCCGGGGATTAACCCAGCATTCCGATGTATTCCTACGGACTTTGGCATTAGCGAACTAACATTTCTACCCGGCGATTGCGTGGTTCAGCGACTTCATCGGCGGTTGGCACCAGTGGTTCACGCTCGCCCCGCCCAGCGGCTTGGACGCTATCGGCTGCCAAGCCTAAATTCAGCAGTTCCAAACGCATTTTTTCTGCACGACGTAAGGCCAAGCGATCATTGTCTTTAACTTGTCCGACCCGATCAGTATGCCCAATCACAAAAATATCTGGCACGGCACGTTGCTTAACGACGTTTAAGACCTTTTCCAATTCTTTTTTGGATTCTGCTGTTAGCTCATCTGTCCCTTCTTGGAAATACAAGGTAAAGCGTACAGGCTGGTCAGGGCGCGCAGATAGGGCTTCGGAGAAAGTGGTGGTAATTTCTTTGGCACTTAAATCGCTGGGTTTTGCCCCACTACGGCTGCTTTTGGCGTTGGCATACGCCCCTTCCAGTTTTAAGGTATTTCCTTCTTTGGCGGCAATGCTCAAACTCCCCGCTTTGCCATTGGCATCAGGCATGACCACATACGTTTCACGATAGCCTGCACAACCAAATAAGGCAGAAGACAATAAGGTAAGAGCCAGGCCATGCGCGGCGCGACGTAGCGTGAATGTATTGTTCAACATCGTGTTATTTTCCTTCCACATTAACCGCAAAATTCCGAGTTTGACTGCGTACTTCTGCCAACGGTGTGCGTACCCGTACCGCATCTGGCGCACCTTCGGCCAAATTACCCGTTTCAATCGACACCGCCCCGCGTTTGACATAGGCATCAAACGCCCCCATATAGGTCGTTGAATCATAGGTAAAACGTTCTAAAACGACTTCGCCATTTGGCCCCATCGACAACACCGAGTTATCGTTAAACATCAAACCCACCGAGCCATTGCCCTCGGTAATCACCACGTCTTTTTCTTTTAGGCGCGCGCCCATTAAGCCTGGCAAGCGTTGCCCATTCCGTTCTAAAAACACAATGCCCCGCGAAACCTTAATTTGCCCAACCCACACACTGGCTTGTTGTGCCAAGGCCGTGCTCAGACTCCCGAATGTGCCGTATAAACACACACTGCATAGCAACAGACTACGCCAAATTGATTTTGTATAACTCACCCTACCCTCCTGCCATTTCTTATTGGAAAAGACAAATGCAAAACCAAGACAAAACCGCTATCAACAAGTCAAGAAAGTCATGCATCCACATGCCACATATTACCGCTTTCTTTTGCGTACACCGCTACCATATTGCCATTTACTTGCAACTGGCACTGTTTTGTTTGTTCAGCACGCAGGCATTGGCAGAAAGTAAAGCCTTTGATGCAGCGGCGTGTACGTTTAAGGGCAAACCTCTGTATGGCAAGATTCAAGTGGTAGATGCCTTCCCCGATGTGCGAGTACAAATTGTGAGTGCGTTTCCTGATGTCAAAGTCGAGCAAGTCACCGCTTTCCCTTCCAGTTGCGGTAAATGGAAATTTGTCTCAGCCTTTCCCGATCTCAAGGTTGAATTTGTTAAATCATTTCCTGACATCAAAATCCAGTTTGTCGACGCATTTCCGGGAGTGCGTTAGTCTCGGCTTTTGCCGTATTTCTCTGGCCTTTCCTCTGCGAGCCGATGATGTCCATTCCCTTTGATCTTGCCCCCTTTACCCCGTATATCGCTCTTGTTCCGGCCTTGCCCTTGTTAGCGGCGGCGGTGGTGGCGGGGCGGTGTTTGTGGGGGGTACAGGGTGATGCTGCCGAGCGCGGCACGGTCGGCGTGTCGTTGGCGGGGATGTTGGGGGCGTTGTTATTGCTGTTGTTGTTTGATGGTGGGCGCATTTTTGCTGGGCAAGGCGCGTTAGGCAGTGTCGAAGTCGCGCCGTGGTTTCGTCTGGGTGAAGCCGAGGTAGCTTTTAATTTTTTAATCGATGACATTGCCCTGATCGGGGCAAGTGTCGCCAGTTTGATCGGCTGGCTAACCTTACGTTTTTCAGCGGCGTATTTGCACCGCGAAGCCGGATTACATCGCTTTTATTTGGGCATGAATCTGTTTTTAAGCGGCATGTTGCTCATCGTCTTAGGGGGCAACGCGCTGTTATGTTTTGTGGGCTGGGAATTGGCGGGATTTGCTTCTTGGTTGCTCATCGGCTTTGCCCGCGAACGCCCGCAAGCCACAGGCAATGCCTTATTTGCCTTTATTGCCAACCGCATTGGCGATGCCGGGTTTTTGTTAGCGATTAGCTTGGCGTATTGGTGGTTAGGCTCGACCGACTGGGAGGTCTTGAGCGGACAACATCAAATCGAAGCCTTGCCCACGCTTACCGCCCGTTTATTGGTGTTGGGCTTTGTCTTAGCGGCTTTTGCCAAATCTGCACAACTGCCATTCACACCGTGGATTGCCCGCGCCTTAGAAGGGCCAACGCCGTCCTCGGCAATTTTTTATGGGGCGGTAATGATTCATGCGGGCGTATTTTTGCTGATCCGCCTTGCCCCGCTGTTGGTACAAGTTCCCGATGTGATGGCCTTGCTCACGGCAGTTGGTTTGCTCACCGCTGTGTATGCTTATTTGCAAGCCTTAAGCAGTAGCGATATTAAATCTGCACTGGTGTTTGCGACCGTGACGCAAGTTGGTCTGATGGTGTTTACCTGTGGTCTGGGTTACTTCCAAGTGGCAACTTGGCATTTGGTCTTACATGCCGCATTTCGGGCGTGGCAGTTTTTACAATCGCCTTCTTACATGCACTTAGTACGCGGCGCGGCGCGGCCTGCACCGTGGTGGTTACGCCATAATTTATGGCTGTACACCGCAACCTTGCGCGGTTTTTGGATCGAAACGGTGATCCGAGGCTTGTTATTAAAACCCACACTCGCACTTGGGCAAGACATGAATACCTTAGATGATCGTGTCCTCAACCGCGCCCTTGCCACCGCCCCTGCCAACGACGATAGCGATGGGCAACTCCTTGCCAGCTATGGCCTTGGTGGGCGATTGTTAGCCGGTTTTGCCAATCTGCTACAACGCTTTGAAAACCGCCTACT
>CAZOBT010000053.1:0-9207 GCA_964578025.1 uncultured Rhodocyclaceae bacterium
CGCCATCTTTAGCGTGCCAAGTAATCACTACATTTGGATCAAGCTTTGTAAAGCAACGGCTTAGCCATGCACAACCGCACAAGGTTGCCGCTTCACGCGCAATAATCGTTGCTTGGCTGGTTTTATTGGGAACAAGGTCAGCGGTGAGATCACCCGCACCGACATCTTCTGCTAATGCAGCGGTTACGTTTTTTTCAATCTCGTCAGCTAAAGAAAAAGGAGCTGGAGGAGTGGGTAAAGGGGAATCAATCATGATGCTCTTTCTTTGATGAAGCTAATCTAACAAAAATACGAATTTTACGGGGCGTTACCCGCATTTCTGCTACTTTTTATCCGTATTTCCTGCCTCTTTTGCGCAAACTAAGCACTTACTTACTTCTAAGCTTGCCTAATCTGCATTTGCTGTATATAAATACAGGAAGAATAAAGTGTGCCAAAAAACGTATTAGGGCTGATGCTATGGAAAAATTAACGAAACGCCAACAGGAAATTCTCGATTTTGTGCGTAAAACGCTGGAAAACTTAGGTGCGCCACCAACACGGGCAGAGATTGCGAAAGCCTTTAGCTTCCGTTCGGCGAATGCCGCCGAAGAGCATTTACGGGCATTGGCACGCAAAGGCGCGCTAACGCTTGAACCAGGCGCGGCGCGTGGCATTCGCTTAAAAGATGCTTTAGGCTTGCCTTTGATTGGCAGCGTGGCAGCAGGTTCACCGATTTTAGCCAGCGAAAATGTTTTAGGGCATTTCGCCTTAGATCAAAAAATGTTTTTCCCTCAAGTCGATTTCTTGCTCAAAGTCCGAGGATTATCCATGAGTGGAATTGGCATTTTGGATGGTGACTATTTGGCGGTACACAAAACCGCCGAAGCGCGTGATGGGCAAATTGTCGTCGCACGGGTTGATGATGAAGTCACCGTCAAACGCTTTAAACGCCTATCGGATCGTATTCAGCTACATCCCGAAAATCCAGAGTTTCCAGTGATTGAAGTCTTGCCACATCGGCATCATTTTGCGATTGAAGGCTTGGCGGTTGGCGTAATGCGTGGCTTGTAAACCGTCAAGATGCTTGCAAATTGGGCAAAAGCGGATTTGGCGGGAAGGGAGGTTTTACGCTATCATTCCAATTTCCCGCAGCTAGTTCAGCTATGACCAAATACGTTTTTGTCACCGGCGGTGTGGTTTCCTCTTTAGGAAAAGGTATTGCCGCCGCGTCACTTGGGGCAATTTTAGAGTCCCGTGGCATTAAAGTTACCCATCTTAAACTCGACCCCTATATCAACGTAGACCCCGGCACGATGAGTCCCTTCCAACATGGGGAAGTTTTCGTAACCGAAGATGGGGCTGAGACCGATCTTGATCTTGGGCACTATGAGCGTTTTACCAGTGCCAAGATGTCCAAACGCAATAACTTTACAACCGGACAAGTCTACGACACCGTGTTGCGTAAAGAGCGTCGTGGCGAATATCTCGGCAAAACCGTACAAGTTATCCCCCATATTACCGATGAAATCAAGGGCAAAATCATTGCCGGAGCAGAAGGCGCAGATGTTGCTATCGTCGAAGTTGGCGGTACGGTTGGCGATATTGAGTCATTACCCTTCTTAGAGGCGATTCGGCAAATGGGTATTGAAGCAGGGCGCAATAACACCTGCTACATGCACTTGACCTTATTGCCCTACATTCCTACCGCTGGCGAATTAAAAACCAAGCCCACCCAACATTCGGTCAAAGAACTACGCGAAATTGGGATTCAGCCTGACATCCTGTTATGTCGTGCCGATCGTTCTATCCCAGTCGAAGAGCGGCGCAAAATTGCTTTGTTCTGCAATGTCATGCCAGAGGCAGTGATCGAATGTTTGGATGCTGACTCCATCTACAAAATCCCCGGTATGTTGCATGAGCAAATGCTGGATGAAATCGTTTGCCATAAGCTGGGAATTTTGGCGAAGGCGGCGGATTTGTCGGTATGGACAAAGTTGATCTACGCCTTAGAACACCCCAAAAACCGAATCAATATTGCCTTTGTCGGCAAATATGTTGACCTAACCGAATCGTATAAATCCCTGATTGAAGCGGTAAAACACGCTGGGATTCATACACGTTGTGAAGTCAATATTGAATATCTTGACTCAGAAGACATTGAAAAGAATGGCTGTGGTGTGTTGAAAAACATGGATGCCATTCTTGTACCTGGTGGCTTTGGGCGGCGTGGTACAGAAGGCAAGATTGCCGCGATTCGCTATGCGCGTGAGCATAAAGTGCCTTACCTTGGTATTTGTTTAGGGATGCAGTTAGCAGTTGTGGAGTTTGCGCGTCATGTCGCAGGCATGGAAGGCGCACATTCTACCGAGTTTGACCAAGATAGCCCCTACCCAGTCATTGGCTTGATTACCGAATGGTTAGATGCTTCTGGCAAGCTTGAAAAACGTAGTGAAGAATCTGACATTGGTGGCACGATGCGCTTAGGTGGTCAGGTTTGCCAACTGGCAGAAGGCTCGTTAGCCCGCAAGATTTATGGTGCGCCAGAAATTGTCGAACGCCATCGTCACCGTTATGAAGTTAACAATACCCTACTCGCCCAGTTGGAAGAAAAAGGCTTGCGGGTGTCTGGGCGTGCTCCCGGTACGGATTTGTGTGAAATGATCGAACTGCCCGAACATCCTTGGTTTGTGGCTTGCCAATTCCATCCTGAATTCACTTCCAATCCGCGCCAAGGGCATCCTTTATTTACCTCGTTTGTACAAGCGGCTTTAGCAAGGAAAACGGCATGAAACTTTGTCATTTCGAGGTTGGCTTAGACCAGCCCCTGTTTTTGATTGCAGGCCCATGTGTGGCTGAGTCAGAAGCCTTATGTGTTGATGTCGCCGGACATATGCGTGACGTATGTCAAAAGCTTGGTATCAACTACATTTTTAAAGCCTCGTATGACAAAGCAAACCGTAGTTCAGGTAAGTCATTCCGGGGCTTGGGGTTAGATTCTGGCCTCAAAGTGCTGGAAGCTGTACGCGCTCAGGTCGGTGTGCCCGTGTTGACTGATGTCCATACGGAAGAAGAAGTAAATCCGGTGGCAAGCGTGGTGGATGTTTTACAAACTCCGGCATTCTTGTGTCGGCAAACTGATTTCATTCAGGCGGTTGCGGCTTGTGGCAAGCCTATTAACCTGAAGAAAGGCCAGTTTCTTGCCCCCGGCGACATGAAGCATGTGGTGAATAAAGCGCGTGAGGTTAACGGTGGTGCAGATAACTTGATGGTATGTGAACGTGGCGTATCGTTTGGTTATAACAACCTTGTTTCAGATATGCGCTCCTTAGCCATCATGCGCGAAACAGCTTGCCCCGTTGTCTTTGATGCAACACATTCAGTGCAGCTTCCCGGTGGGCAAGGAACATCCTCTGGTGGGCAACGCGAATTTGTACCAGTGTTGGCACGCGCCGCCGTGGCGGTTGGGATTGCTGGCTTATTTATGGAAACCCATCCTGATCCCGCTAAAGCGATGTCGGATGGCCCGAATAGTTGGCCTCTCGCAGAAATGGAAAGCTTGCTTGCTACCTTAGTCAGTATTGATAAGGCGGTGAAAGCCCAAGGCTTTGCTGGTTTTTAAGTTTAGCTCCTAAATTTGATTAAATTTTTATTAACTTTTTGATTATAAAAAGGATTAAGCATGAGTGCTATTGTTGACATTCTCGCTCGTGAAGTGCTCGATTCCCGTGGCAATCCCACGGTAGAAGTCGATGTCGTGTTGGAGTCTGGCGCAACTGGGCGTGCAGCGGTGCCGTCTGGTGCGTCGACTGGTTCGCGTGAAGCCATCGAATTGCGTGACGGTGATGCCAAGCGTTACCTCGGCAAAGGTGTTTTGCAAGCCGTAGAAAACGTTAACACCGAAATTTCTGAAGCTCTTTTAGGTTTAGATGCCCAAGATCAAGCCTATATTGATCGCACGATGATCGACTTAGACGGTACTGAAAATAAATCCCGTCTTGGCGCGAATGCTATCCTCGCCGTGTCAATGGCAGTTGCCAAAGCCGCTGCGGAAGAAGCTGATTTACCGTTGTATCGTTACTTCGGTGGCTCTGGCCCAATGCAAATGCCTGTGCCCATGATGAACATCATCAACGGTGGCGCACACGCTAACAACAGCTTAGACATCCAAGAATTCATGGTCATGCCTGTTTCGCAAACCTCTTTCAAAGAGGCTTTACGTTGCGGTGCAGAAATCTTCCATGCTTTGAAAAAGCTTTTGGACAAAAAAGGTTTCTCTACCGCTGTGGGTGATGAGGGTGGTTTCGCTCCTAACTTAGGTAGCCATGCTGAAGCCTTAGAAGTCATCATGCAAGCCATTGAAAATGCTGGCTATGTTCCCGGCAAAGATGTGCTCTTAGCCTTAGACTGTGCGGCCTCTGAATTCTACAAAGATGGCAAGTACCAGTTGGCAGGCGAAAATCTGCAACTGACTTCTGAGCAATTCACCGACTACTTGGCGAACTTGGCAGAGCGTTTCCCCATCATCTCTATCGAAGATGGGATGGCAGAAGGTGATTGGGCTGGCTGGAAGTTGCTGACCGATCGTTTGGGCAAGCAAGTGCAAATCGTTGGTGATGACTTGTTTGTGACCAACACCCGCATCCTGAAAGAAGGTATCCAAAAGGGTATCGCTAACTCTATCCTGATTAAGATCAACCAAATCGGCACTTTATCCGAAACGTTTGCTGCCATCGAAATGGCAAAACGTGCAGGCTATACCGCTGTGATTTCACACCGTTCTGGCGAAACTGAAGACAGCACGATTGCTGACATTGCCGTTGGTTTGAATGCTGGACAGATCAAGACGGGGTCATTGTCTCGTTCTGACCGTATCGCTAAATACAACCAACTGATCCGTATCGAAGAAGAGTTGGGCGATACCACCAGCTACCCTGGTCTCGACACCTTCTACAATGTGCGCAAAGGCTAATTTAGCGTAAGTCGTAAGTAGAATTTGGGGCAGGCAAATGGCTTGCCCCTTGTTGTCTGTACTTTTGTTTGAGGCAAATATGCGTATTCTGACGTTTGCTTTGATTGCTGCAATTTTAGGTTTGCAATATCCGCTGTGGTTGGGCAAAGGCAGTTGGTTTAAAGTTTGGGAACACGAAAAGCAGCTTAAATATCTCAAACAAGAGATTCAAAAACAGGAAATTCGTAATGCTGGCTTAGATGCCGAAGTTGCTGATTTACAGCATGGTTATCAAGCCATTGAAGAACGGGCGCGCTTTGAATTAGGCATGATTAAGGCCAATGAGGTCTTTGTGCAATTACCCGAAAAGCCCCGGACTCAGGTTATTCCCTGATTCATTATTCCCTATCTCACTCAAGCAAGGAGCTTGCCCATGAGCACACAAGTGCTACGCAATACGGTTGTCACTCTTGACTATAAAGTCACTGATTCTGATGGCAATGTCGTTGATGAAGGGCATGAGCCCTTGGTGTATTTGCATGGCGGTTATGGCGATATTTTTGACCGCATTGAAGAATCACTACAAGAAAAGAAAATCGGTGAAACCGTACAAGTTAAATTACAGCCACATGAAGCCTTTGGCGACTATGACGAAAGCTTGATTCAAGTTGAACCTCGTAATCAATTCCCCAAAGAATTGGAAGTTGGTATGCAATTTGAAGGCGGCCCCGATGGTGGCGACGAAGATGATTTCGTCATTTATCGTGTCACCGACATTGCCGATAACAAAGTTATCCTTGATGGCAATCATCCTTTAGCCGGGATGGCCTTAGTCTTTACCTGCACCGTTGCCGCCGTGCGCCCTGCCACCGAAGAAGAAGTGGAACATGGGCATGTGCATAACGAGGCCGATGGGCAAACTTGCCACTAATAAGCCATTTCCCCCATTCCCCTAGTTACGCTAGGGGATAATTTTTATTTGGTCTTTTTGGTCTTAATCGGAAAAATGCTCTACGGAGCATATTTCTATTGCGTGATTACTTATTTTTTAATTTGGTCTGTATTTGTAAACCTAGGTAGAAACCATGCTGGATATTGCATTATTAAGAAGCAATTTAGATGAAGTGGCAGCGCGTTTAGCAACACGCGGCAAACCCATTGATTTTACGGAATTTTCCGCCCTAGAAGCCGAGCGTAAAGGCTTGCAAGTACGGACTCAAGAATTGCAATCGCAACGCAATAGCTTGTCCAAACAAATTGGCGTGCTCAAAGGCCAAGGCAAAGATGCTTCTGAGGTGTTGGCGCAAGTTGGGGCAATTGGCGAGGAATTAAAAGCCTCTGAGGTCAAACTCGGCGAATTATTAGAAAAATTTAACGCCATCCTCGCTGCCTTACCCAATTTACCGGATCCTTCTGTGCCTGTTGGTGCGGATGAAAAGGACAACGTTGAAGTGAAACGTTGGGGCACAATCCGCGAATTTGATTTCCCCGTGAAAGACCATGTTGATCTGGGCGAAGGCTTGTCTCTGCTCAACTTTGGCACGGCTGCCAAAATCTCTGGGGCGCGTTTCTCGGTGATGCAAGGTGGTTTGGCGCGTTTACATCGTGCCTTAGCGCAATTCATGCTGGACACGCACACCGTTGAACATGGTTATACCGAAGTGTACGTCCCGTATTTGGTCAATGCCGCCAGCTTGTATGGCACGGGGCAATTACCCAAATTTGAGGAAGATTTGTTTAAGGTATTGCGGGGCGAGCAAGAGCCTTTGTATTTGATCCCCACCGCCGAAGTCCCTGTCACCAATATCGTGCGCGACGAAATCTTGGCAGCAGAAGCCCTGCCCGTGAAAATGGTTTGTCACACGCCCTGCTTCCGCTCCGAAGCGGGTTCAGGCGGGCGCGATGTGCGTGGCATGATCCGCCAACACCAATTTGACAAGGTGGAGTTGGTACAAGTGGTTCATCCCGACCACTCCGCCGCCGCGCATGAAGAATTAACGCGCCAAGCCGAGACAATCTTAGAAAAATTGGAATTACCGTATCGTCGCATGGTGTTATGTACTGGCGACATGGGCTTTTCTTCGTGCAAAACCTACGATTTAGAAGTCTGGCTGCCTGCGCAAAACACCTACCGCGAGATTTCTTCCTGCTCTAACTTCGGCGCATTCCAAGCCCGCCGGATGCAGGCACGTTATCGCAACGAGAAAAACAAGCCCGAACTCGCGCACACCTTAAACGGCTCTGGCCTCGCCGTGGGTCGTACCTTGGTAGCGATTTTAGAAAACTACCAAAACGCCGACGGCAGCGTCACCATCCCCACCGTTCTCCGCCCCTATAGGGGTGGTTTAGAGCGTTTGGGGCACGTCGCGTGAGCGCGAAGCATTGCCGTCGACTAAATTATTAAGTTTGGTCTATTTCTGGCAAGGTATGTTTAACATGCCTTGCCATTTGTTTTTTAATTTGGTCTAAACTTCAAACCAAACACCCCAACCCCATAAACCTCCCCGCCCCCTGCTACAATCCCACCCTATGCGTATCGGGCAAGTGCTTGCTTGGGGGGATAAAAATGGCAACGGGTATAGGGACAGGTGAAATTACGCTGACCGCACAGGCGGCAGAGTCGATGTGGCGGCAGCCGTTAAGGCTGGAAGGTAAAGGCTTTAGGCATTAAAGTGTCAGTAATTAGCCTGCCGTTATTTAATGGCATTAAAAATTCAAAAATCATATTTTTACTTTATCTATCCATAATATATTCTTATGGTTTTTAGCTTAAATAATAGTCATGTTCTATACTAAAATCCCGAAACTCTCCCAATATATGAAAGATATTTTATGTACTTAGAAGTGGACTTACTTCCTGCCTCCACCAAATCTAAAGGAGGAGACTCAGCTTTGATTCGAGTTGGTAACTTTAATTATCAAGATGATTGCCAATTTAATAATCAATTTGTTATCTTATTAGACAGTGGTTATGCTGAAAATGCAAAAAGAATTGCTACCCACCTCAGGGAAACGTATAAGACTAATAAAATAGATTTGGCAATAATAACCCATCCAGATATGGATCATATTTCTGGGTTGTATGAGTTATTACAGTCAGATCAAGATATTATTATTTCTAAGACACTAATTCACGACCCATGGGTTCATACAAAAAATATATTTAATAAAACAGAAGATGGAAGGCGTACTGTCCAATCAATTGAAAATAGTTTTGAGCAAACCCTATCAAAACTTTCAGATATACTTGAAACCGTTGGGGAAAAAAATACAGAGCCTTTTCTTTTTTATGAAAAGAAACATAAGTTTAAATTTTATGTTTTAGGGCCATCAAAGAAAAAATATCAGGAACTACTATACAAATTTCCTGGCATGGAGGGAGAAAGCTCTAGTGCTCGCCCCCTAGAAATCTATGAGGATAGAGAATCTAACTATTCTGTTGATACTGCCACTACCCATTTTCTAGAAAATCCAGAAACATCAGCAAAAAATGATTCATCAGTAATATTTTTAATTCAATCAGATGAAGGTGTACCGTTATTTTTATTTACAGGTGATGCTGGTGTTGATGGTTTGAACCACGCATTAGACTATGCAGACAGTAAAGGGATAACTTATAAGGGAGTCGATGTGTTCCAAATACCCCATCATGGAAGCATAAAAAATATCGATGAAGATACTATTAATAGAATTTCTCCACAACAAGCTTATGTTTCCGCTCCACCAGAAAAAAAAGAGCACCCATCCAAATTAGTTTTGAACTACTTTACCAAAAATAACATCAAGACCTATCATCTCCAAGATGAAAATTCTTTGGTGTATTCATTCCCAAGAGGACGGAGGCCTGGGCTAATAGAAGTACAACCAGTTCCTATTTTTTATAAACTATATAAGTTGTTAACCAAAAAAATCAATTTTTTTAGTCAGTCATAAATATATTACAAGGAGCTTATATGTTAAATTTTTGGGAAACAGAGTACAAAGAATGTCTTTCCTTAATTAAATTTTATGATGAAAAAAATAGTTCACTAAACAAATTCGTGTGTGGGATTAAAAGTTCGGTTCCAAAATTACTGCTTGCAATACATACAGTAAAAAACATAAGTGACAAATCATTTTATCTTTTAGCCTTTCTCACATCCATTACAGTAGCGATAACTATTCTTTCTATATATACAATGATGGTTCAGACAAGACTGTATTTTATTTACCCTACTCGCCAAGTGAATGCAATCAGGAAATACTATATTGATAAGCCGGAAAATAAATTTACGTCG
>CAZOBT010000053.1:9217-11389 GCA_964578025.1 uncultured Rhodocyclaceae bacterium
CTCAAACTATTTCTAACTTTCTTGTTTGACTGCAACTTGGCTTGTTTTGTGGCATCTCTCACTACTATTTTTCGAAATATTTTGAATATGAAAGTGAATGGTATGGTACATCCACTGCTTCCATAGTCTTGACACTATTAAGCTCACTCCTAGTATTTTGGAGAAGCGCTCACTACTTAAAAACTAAAAGTTCAAGTGATGCTGATGCTGCAATTCATAACAAACCATGATGGCAGTAAAAATTCAGTCTATCTCGCCGTACCCAAAGCGCAGCCTTCTTCCTAAGTTATTTCCCCATTTGGTCTTTCCCCCAAAACAAAACCCCCACCAGCTTGCACTGGCGGGGGTTTTTCTTTGGCTACGGCTTAGTTTGCTTAGGCTTCTACAGTTGCAGCGACTTCGACGAATTCGGGGATTTGGTCGAAGTTCATGTAACGGTAGACATCAGCGGCCTTGGCGTTGACCAACTTGATTTGCTCCATGTACTCAGGCACGGTGATGAGGCGACCGGCTAAGGCGCACATGGCGGCGAGTTCGGCTGAACCCAAGTAAACGCGGGTGTCGATACCGAGACGGTTGGGGAAGTTACGGGTGGAGGTCGAAATGGCGGTTGAGCCTTTGCGGATTTGCGCTTGGTTGCCCATACACAAAGAACAGCCGGGCATTTCCATCCGTGCGCCAGCCTTGCCGAGCACGCTGTAATAGCCTTCCTCGGTCAGGATCAAGGCATCCATCTTGGTCGGAGGCGCGATCCACAAACGAGCGGGGATGTCGGACTTGCCATCTAACACTTTACCGGCAGCGCGGAAGTGACCGATGTTGGTCATACAAGAACCGATAAACACTTCGTCGATCTTGTCGCCAGCGACTTCGGACAACAACTTCACGTCATCGGGGTCGTTCGGGCAAGCGAGGATAGGTTCGGTAACTTCTGCCAAGTCGATTTCGATCACAGCAGCGTATTCTGCATCGGCATCCGCCTTCAACAGCGTACCGTTTGCAATCCATTCTTCCATCGCGGCGATACGACGCTTCAAGGTGCGGGCATCGGCGTAGCCTTCGGCGATCATCCACTTCATCAGGGTGATGTTAGAACGCATGTACTCGACCATTGGCTCTTTGTTCAAGGCCACGGAACATGCCGCAGCAGAACGCTCGGCGGCAGCGTCAGACAATTCAAACGCTTGTTCAACCTTCAGATCAGGCAAGCCTTCGATTTCGAGGATGCGACCAGAGAAGATGTTTTTCTTACCCTTCTTCTCCACGGTGAGCAAGCCAGCTTTGATCGCGTAGTAGGGGATTGCGTTAACCAGATCACGCAAGGTAATGCCGGGTTGCATTTCGCCCTTGAAGCGCACCAACACAGATTCAGGCATATCCAAAGGCATGACACCTGTGGCGGCAGCAAACGCCACCAAGCCAGAACCGGCGGGGACGGAAATACCGATGGGGAAACGGGTGTGTGAGTCGCCGCCAGTACCGACGGTATCAGGCAACAACAAACGGTTTAACCAAGAGTGGATCACACCGTCACCGGGGCGCAGAGCCACGCCACCACGGGTAGAGATAAAGGCGGGCAGTTCGCGGTGCATCTTCACGTCCACCAGCTTAGGATAAGCGGCGGTGTGGCAGAAAGATTGCATCACTAAATCGGCAGAGAAGCCCAAGCAGGCCAAGTCTTTCAACTCGTCACGGGTCATGGGGCCGGTGGTGTCTTGAGAACCCACGGTGGTCATCTTGGGTTCGCAGTAGGTGCCGGGACGGATACCAGTTACGCCGCAAGCTTTACCCACCATCTTCTGTGCCAAGGAGAAGCCCTTGCCGTTGTCGGCGGGGTTCTGGGGCAGACGGAACAGGGTAGAAGGCTCCAGACCGAGGGCTTCACGCGCTTTGCCCGTCAAACCACGACCGATGATTAAAGGAATACGACCGCCAGCGCGGACTTCATCCAAAATCACGGTGGTTTTGAGTTGGGATTCAGCGATCACAGCACCGTTTTTCAGTGCGGTAACTTTGCCGGTGGTTTGGTCGACTTGCAATTCGATCTCGTCGCCCATGTCCATTTGACCTGCGTCGATTTCGATTGGCAATGCACCCGCATCTTCCATGGTATTGAAGAAGATCGGCGCAATTTTGCTCCCTAAACACACACCACCGAAACGCTTGTTCGGC
>CAZOBT010000054.1:0-6718 GCA_964578025.1 uncultured Rhodocyclaceae bacterium
CGATTTCAGCATGCTGATGGTTCGGAATGTTTACCCCTGCAATACGGGCCATTGATTCACTCCAACATTGCCTAATTTAAAATGAACGGGAAAAGCGCCCAGAGCACATTAACAGCCTTGACGCTGCTTATGGCGAGGGTCCTTACAGATGATACGCACCACGCCCTTGCGACGGATGACCTTGCAGTTGCGGCAAATGCGCTTCACAGAAGGCAGCACTTTCATGATTAACTCCTCAAAATCGAACATCTGAAGCAGCCGTCTTCATTAGTTCGAGGTTTCTTGCGTAGAGAATTGAAAAATCTTAAAAATGATTAAGAGTTACTTAGAACGGAAAACAATACGAGCCTTGGTTAGATCGTAAGGTGTCATCTGCACTGTTACCTTATCACCGGGAAGGATGCGAATGTAATGCATGCGCATCTTTCCCGAAATAAAACCATGCACAATATGACCGTTCTCTAATTTCACCTTAAAGGTGGCGTTCGGGAGGTTTTCTAAAACCTCGCCTTGCATCTCAATGTAATCTTCCTTCGACATCCCTTTACCTACCTACGGGGCTTCCCTTGAAATTCGCTTTTTTCAGGAGACTCTCGTATTGATGGGACATTACGTAGGCCTGAACTTGCGACATAAAGTCCATGGTTACAACAACAATAATCAACAGAGATGTCCCTCCAAAATAGAAAGGAACATTCCATTTTAAAATCAAGAATTCTGGCAATAAACAAACTAAGGTGATATATGCAGCACCAATCAAGGTTAAACGCATCAGAATTTTATCAATGTACTTAGAGGTTTGTTCACCTGGGCGAATACCAGGAACAAATGCCCCACTTTTCTTCAAGTTATCTGCTGTTTCGCGGGAGTTAAACACCAATGCAGTATAAAAGAAACAAAAGAAAACAATTGCCACCGCATACAACATAACATAAATCGGTTGTCCAGGAGACAAAGCTCCAGCAATGTCCTTCAACCAACGCATTGACTCACTCGCCCCAAACCAGCCCGCTGCGGTTGCAGGGAAAAGGATGATTGATGAGGCAAAGATTGGTGGAATCACCCCTGACATATTCAACTTCAACGGCAAATGTGAACTTTGTCCGCCGTAAATCTTATTGCCAACTTGCCGCTTAGCATAATTGACCAAAATCTTGCGCTGCCCACGCTCAACATAAACCACGAACGCAGTCACTAAAACAACCAGAGCAGAAATAAACAGAGCTGTTAATGCGTGCATTGAACCCGTATTAACCAGTTCAAATAGACCACCTAAGGCATTAGGAAGACCCGCTGCAATACCAGCAAAAATAATGATTGAAATTCCGTTACCCAAACCACGCTCGGTGATTTGCTCACCTAGCCACATCAGGAACATCGTACCTGTCACCAATGTAGTCACTGCCATCAGGCGGAACATCACCCCTGGTTCATGAACCAAACCTGCTTGAGATTCCAAAGCAATCGCAATACCCAAAGCTTGAAACAAGGCGAGAGCCACTGTGCCATAGCGAGTATATTGTGTAATTTTACGTCGTCCAGCTTCACCTTCTTTTTTTAGGGCTTCAAGCTGGGGACTTGCGACGGTCATCAACTGCATGATGATCGAAGCTGAAATATAGGGCATGATACCCAAAGCAAAAATCGTAAAACGAGACAGGGCACCACCAGAGAACATGTTAAACATGCCCAGAATGCCGCCCTGGTTAGAACGGAATAAATCAGAAAGAACGTTGGGATCAATTCCCGGCACTGGAATATGCGCACCAATGCGATAAACCACTAAGGCTCCCAATAGAAACCATAAGCGTGGCATTAAGCTCGCAAACTTCCCTTGTGCTGCTTGAGTATTTGCTACCAACGTTTTCCCTTTCTGATTATCTTCTGTCTAGACAGCTTGCACTATTACTCAGCAATAGAGCCGCCAGCAGCTTCGATCGCAGCCTTTGCACCTTTAGTCGCTGCGATACCACGCAACACAACTTTGCGTGATAACTCACCTGCCAAAATGACTTTGGCACAGAGTGCATCAGCAGCAATCAAGTTAGCTTGCTTCAGTACTAATAAGTCAACTTCATCAACAGGCAAGCCTTGCAAATCGCCCAAACGGACTTCTGCATTACGAGCACCAGTCAAAGACACGAAGCCACGCTTAGGCAAGCGACGTGCCAAAGGCATCTGACCGCCTTCGAAACCGACTTTATGGAAACCACCAGCACGGGATTTTTGCCCCTTGTGCCCGCGACCACAGGTCTTACCCAAACCAGAGCCAATACCACGACCAACACGGCGTTTAGCGTGGGTTGCACCTTCTGCGGGTTTGATAGTGTTTAAGCGCATCTTAACCCTCACACTTAACTAAGTAAGCCACCTTGTTGATCATGCCACGCACAGCAGGCGTATCTTGCAATTCAACAGTGTGATTCAAACGGCGCAAACCTAAGCCTTTCACCGTAGCACGATGTGATTGTTTGGTACCAATGATGCTTTTGACCAACGTCACTTTAACTTTCTTATCGGTCATTTGCTTACCCCAAAATTTCTTCAACGGACTTACCGCGTTTAGCAGCAATTTCCGCAGGCGTATTAATTGCCTTCAGACCATTTAATGTGGCACGCACAATGTTGTAAGGGTTAGTTGAGCCATGTGCTTTAGCAACAACGTTGGTAATCCCAACAACTTCGAAGACAGCACGCATCGCACCACCAGCAATGATCCCAGTACCTTCTGGTGCAGGCTGAATCATCACAGTGGTTGCACCATGACGACCGAAAACGGTGTGGTGCACAGAGCCATTCTTCAAGTTAGCCTTAAACATCTTGCGACGGGCTTCTTCCATTGCTTTTTGTACAGCAACAGGCACTTCACGTGACTTACCTTTGCCCATACCAACAGCACCATCACCATCGCCAACAACGGTCAGGGCAGCAAAACCAAGAATACGACCACCCTTCACAACCTTTGTTACACGATTGATGGAAACCATCTTTTCGCGCAAGCCATCATCACGCTCTTCGGCTTGCGGTTTTTTTCCTTGCGGCTTAGCCATTCTATAACCTCTCGTATAATCTGGCTGATTAGAACTTCAGGCCGTTTTCACGGGCTGCTTCTGCCAACGCTTTGATACGACCATGGTATTTAAACCCAGAACGATCAAAAGCGACTTCTTCTACACCAGCATTTTTAGCACGCTCGGCAATCAATTTGCCAATTTGAGCGGCTGCTGCCACATTGCCACCATTGGTGAGGTCTTTACGAACTTCAACGTCCAAGGAGGAAGCAGAGGCAAGAACTTTGCTGCCACAGGAAGAAATAATCTGGGCATAAATATGCTGATTGGTGCGATTAACGCACAAGCGCACAACTTTAAGCTCGGCAATTTTGGCCCGGGTTTTGCGGGCACGGCGCAGACGCGCTTGCTTTTTGTCAAACATATAACACCCTTACTTCTTCTTAGTTTCTTTGATGACGACCACTTCGTCAGAATAGCGGACACCCTTGCCTTTGTAAGGCTCTGGCTTACGGTAAGCACGAATCTCTGCGGCTACCTGACCAACTAACTGTTTGTCGACACCCTTAATAACGATTTCGGTTTGGGTTGGGGTTTCCACCTTGATACCAGCTGGCATCTTGTGTGCTACTGGATGAGAGAAACCAAGGGTCAAATTAACACTATCGCCCTGTGCTTGCGCACGATAACCCACACCAACCAAGTTAAGCTTCTTACTGAAGCCTTGGGAAACACCAATTACCATATTGTTCAGGTTGGCGCGAACAGTCCCCCACAGGGCTGAACCATTTTCTACACCATCCACCCGAGAACAAACCAGTTGAGCACCTTGCTGCTCAACCTTAACAGCAGCTTGTGCAGTCATGGTTAAAGTACCTAATGGACCTTTAACACTAATTTGTTCGTCAGAAACTTTAATCTCAACACCAGCAGGCACTGTGATTGGACTTTTACCAACTCGTGACATAACGCCTCCTTACGCCACTACGCAAAGCACTTCGCCACCAACATTGTTGGTACGTGCTTTACGGTCAGTCATCACGCCCTTAGGCGTAGAAACGATAGCAATACCCAAACCATTCATAACACGGGGGATATCATTGCTACCCTTATAGACACGAAGACCAGGCTTAGAAACACGCTCAATACGCTCGATAACGGGACGACCTGCGTAGTACTTCAGCGTAATTTCTAAAGCGGGCTTGCCAGAATTAGCATTTACCACGAAATCTTCGATGTAGCCTTCTTCTTTTAACACGGCTGCAATAGCAACTTTAACTTTGGAAGAAGACATAGACACAGTAGCTTTTTCTGCCATCTGTGCATTGCGAACACGCGTCAGCATATCCGCGATAGGATCACTCATAGCCATTACTTATTCCTCTTGCTTACCAACTGGCTTTGACGATACCGGGAATCTCACCTTTGAAAGCGAGTTCACGAATCTTCATACGGCACAGACCGAACTTGCGGAACACGCCACGAGGACGACCGGTAAGCTGGCAGCGATTACGCAAACGCACTGGATTAGCATTGCGTGGCAACTGTTGAAGCTTCAAACGAGCTTCAAAACGCTCGCCATCAGACAAGGAAGTGTCATTGATTACAGCATTCAAAGCATCGCGCTTTTTGCTGTACTGTTCAACTAACTTCTCACGCTTCTTTTCGCGGTTAATCAAAGAAAGTTTTGCCATGATTGTCTCAATTCTTGAACGGGAACTTGAATGCAGCTAAAAGAGCTTTCGCTTCCGCATCGGTTTTTGCAGTGGTCGTAATACTGATGTTCATGCCACGCAAAGCGTCAATCTTGTCGTATTCAATTTCGGGGAAAATGATCTGCTCTTTTACACCCATATTGTAATTGCCACGACCGTCAAAACCCTTGCCTGCAATACCACGGAAGTCACGCACACGAGGCAGAGCAATCGTTACCAAACGATCCAAGAATTCAAACATACGGGGGCCACGTAATGTGACCATGCAGCCAATTGGATAACCATCACGGATTTTAAAGCCAGCGATGGATTTCTTAGCGCGAGTTACCACAGGCTTCTGACCAGCAATCTTAGTCATATCACCAACAGCATGTTCCAATACTTTCTTATCGGAGACAGCCTCACCAACACCCATATTTAGGGTAATTTTGGTGATACGTGGAACTTCCATCGGGGACTTATAACCGAACTTAGCTGTCAGGCTAGGAACGATTTCAGACTTGTAAACATCAAATAAACGTGCCATAACTTACCCCTTAGGCTCCAACTTGTTCGCCATTGGATTTAAATACACGGACTTTGCGACCATCATCCAATGTTTTAAAACCAACACGATCTGCCTTTTGTGTGGCTGGATTAAACAAAGCAATATTAGAGATATGAATAGGCATATCTTTATCAACAATGCCACCAGCAACACCACGGATGGGGTTAGGCTTAACGTGCTTTTTCACACGATTGATACCTTCAACGACAACAGAATTGTCATCTACACGGCGAACAACAGTACCTTTACGGCCTTTGTCTTTACCAGTAATGACGATAACTTCGTCACCTTTACGAATCTTATCCACACTGGCTCCTTACAGCACTTCTGGGGCTAAAGACACAATCTTCATAAAGCGTTCAGTACGCAATTCACGCGTAACTGGCCCGAAGATACGAGTGCCTAAAGGCTCTAATTTGTTGTTTAACAATACAGCAGCATTGTTATCGAACTTAACTAAGGAACCATCGGGACGACGTACACCCTTGGCGGTACGGACAACAACAGCGTTGTAAACATCGCCTTTTTTGACTCGGCCACGAGGGGCAGCATCTTTGATGCTGACTTTGATGATGTCACCGATGCCAGCGTAGCGACGCTTGGAGCCACCGAGGACTTTAATACACATTACTGAACGCGCGCCGGTATTATCAGCAACGTCCAGTCGAGACTGCATCTGAATCATTATTAAACTCCAACTTCTCCCGCCTTGGCGGTCAGTTTTGGAACCCGCTAGGGGAAGGGTCTGCTTAAAAGTTTTACGGTAGCTGACCGCAAAACGAAAAGAAGCCGGATTATACCGGCCTCTTTAGGTCTTTACAAGACGTAACGCTTAAATAACTTCGGCCTTTTCCAGCACGTTACTAACACGCCATGCCTTAGTGCGAGAAATTGGACGACATTCCACAATCTCAACCAAGTCACCTGCTTTAGCTTCGTTATTCTCATTGTGCGCATGATACTTCTTAGACAGGGTAATCACCTTGCCATAAAGGGGGTGCTTAACCTTACGCTCAACGAGGACGGTAACCGTCTTTGCCATCTTGTCACTAACAACACGGCCAACCAGCGTACGCTGAATAGTGCTGCTCTCGCTCATTGCTGAACCGCCTTTTCACGAATGATGGTACGAACACGTGCGATATCACGACGCACTTTTACCAACTGGCTAGTATTAGCCAATTGTTGAGTTGCGGCTTGCATACGCAGGCTAAATTGTGCCTTCAAAAGATCAAGTAACTCAACTTTGAGTTCTTGAACACTTTTGTTTCTCAAATCACTAGCTTTCATGATTACCCCACATGCCGGGTCACGAAGGTGGTAGCGAGAGGCAACTTAGCAGCCGCTAAGCGGAAAGCTTCACGCGCCAATTGTTCACCAACACCATCCATCTCATAGAGCACCTTACCGGGCTGAATCTCAGCAACCCAGTACTCAGGACTCCC
>CAZOBT010000054.1:6728-11335 GCA_964578025.1 uncultured Rhodocyclaceae bacterium
ACCCATACGCACTTCAGCAGGCTTTTTGGAGATAGGCTTATCTGGGAAAACACGAATCCAGATACGACCACCCCGCTTAATGTGACGGGTCATGGCACGACGAGCAGCTTCAATTTGACGTGCAGTCAAACGGCCACGTCCAGTAGCTTTCAGGCCATATTCGCCAAAAGACACTTTCGTACCACGAGTGGCTAAACCCTCGTTACGGCCTTTTTGTTCTTTACGATACTTGCGACGATTTGGTTGCAGCATCTCAAGCACCTGCCTTTCTTACACGCTTACCAGCTTTGCCGTCACCATCAGGTTTACGACCACCTGGACGACGTTGCTCACCTTCAGGCTTTTGCCCACGGCGTGGCTTACGGGTTTCTTCGGTCTCAGCAGCTTCTGGTTGTGCATTACGGGCTAAGGCATCGCCTTTATAAACCCAAACCTTGATGCCGATAATCCCGTAAGTGGTAGAAGCCTCTGAAGTTGCATAGTCAATGTCAGCACGCAAGGTATGTAAAGGCACGCGACCTTCACGATACCACTCGGTACGGGCGATTTCTGCACCGTTCAAACGACCAGAGCTCATGATCTTGATCCCTTGTGCGCCTAAACGCATTGCGTTTTGCATAGCACGCTTCATGGCTCGACGGAACATGATACGCTTTTCCAATTGTTGAGCAATTGAATCAGCGATCAGTTGTGCATCCAATTCAGGCTTACGAATTTCTTCGATAGAGACATGAACAGGAACACCCATGATGCGTTGCAAATCTGTACGCAACACTTCAATATCTTCACCCTTCTTACCAATAACTACACCAGGGCGAGCTGAATAAACAGTAACACGAGCATTCTTAGAAGGACGCTCAATCAACACACGACCAACAGAGGCATGTGCCAATTTTTTCTTCAGGTACTCACGAACCTTAGAGTCTTCGTGCAGCATCCCGGAGAAATCTTTGCTGTTAGCATACCAGCGAGAAGACCAATTACGAGTAACTGCCAAACGAAAACCGGTCGGATGAATTTTCTGTCCCATGACTTATCCTTACTTTCCGACGGTCAGGTAAATGTGGCAGGTTGGTTTAATGATGCGATTGCCACGGCCTTTAGCACGAGCCGTAAAACGCTTCAAAACAATCCCTTTTTCCACATAAATGGAAGATACCTTCAATTCATCAATGTCTGCGCCATCATTATGCTCAGCATTGGCAATTGCAGATTCCAGTACCTTCTTGATGATGCCAGCACCCTTTTTGGGGCTGAAGGTCAAAATACTCAGCGCCTGCCCAACTGGCTTACCGCGAACCAGATCAGCCACAAGACGGCCTTTCTGTGCGGAGAGGCGGACGCCTCGCAAACTTGCACGAGTTTCCATATCCACTCCTTACTTCTTGGCTTTTTTGCCAGCAGTATGACCCTTGAAAGTACGGGTCAAGGAAAACTCACCAAGCTTGTGACCAACCATATTCTCAGTCACATAAACTGGAATATGTTGTTTGCCATTATGTACAGCAATGGTGAGACCAACAAAGTCAGGCAGCACGGTTGAGCGGCGAGACCATGTCTTAATTGGACGCTTGTCGTTATTGGCACGCACAGCGTCTACTTTTTTCAGCAAGTGGGCATCCACGAATGGGCCCTTTTTAATGGAACGTCCCATGTCTTACCCCTTAGCGTTTATGACGACGCTGCACGATCATGCTATTCGTGCGCTTGTTGCGACGTGTACGATAACCCTTGGTAGGTTGACCCCATGGGTTAACTGGCACACGACCTTCACCCGTCTTACCTTCACCACCGCCATGTGGGTGGTCAATCGGGTTCATGGCTGTACCACGTACTGTTGGGCGAATACCACGCCAACGATTTGCGCCAGCTTTACCAATCTTACGCAAGCTGTTTTCTTCGTTGCCAACTTCACCAATCGTTGCACGGCACTCAACGTGTACGCGACGGATTTCACCAGAACGTAAACGAACTTGGGCGTAAGTGCCTTCACGCGCTAACAATTGAGCAGATGTACCAGCAGCACGCGCTAATTGCGCACCTTTGCCAGGAATCATTTCAATACAGTGAATGGTGCTACCAACAGGAATGTTACGTAATGCCTTAGCATTACCTACCTTAATTGGTGCATCAGAGCCACTGATGATAGCCTGACCAACAACTAAACCCTTAGGAGCAATGATGTAACGACGCTCACCGTCGGCATAACATAACAAAGCGATATGTGCGGTACGATTTGGATCGTACTCAATACGCTCAACTTTAGCGGGGATGCCATCTTTATCACGTTTGAAATCGATCAAACGATAGGCTTGCTTGTGACCACCACCTTGGTGACGTACTGTCACACGACCATGATGGTTACGACCAGCCTTGCTATTTTGGCTTTCTACCAAAGCAGCAAAAGGGCGACCTTTATACAAGTCCGCATTAACTACCTTAACGACACCACGGCGACCGGGCGATGTTGGCTTAACTTTAACGAGTGCCATTACGCAGCCTCCCCTTCAGCAAAAGAGATTTCTTGGCCTGGCTTCAAGCTCACAAATGCTTTCTTCCAGTCCTTGCGACGGCCCATCACACGCCCACTACGCTTAACTTTGCCTTTAACCGTCAAAACCTGCACGGACTGCACTTCAACTTTGAAGAGCAACTCAACAGCGGCTTTGATTTCAGGCTTGGTTGCATCGGAAGCAACACGGAAGACAACCTGACCAACTTTGTCCGCCACATAGGTGGACTTTTCAGAAACTTGGGGTGCCAACAGCACCTGCATCAGACGTTCTTGATTCATCCCCACAGCTCCTCAAATTTAGCAACTGCATTCTTGGTCACAATCACTTGTGGGAAGCGTACTAAAGAAACTGGGTCAGTTTCTTTCACTTCCAAAACCAGAACATTTGCCAAGTTGCGTGAAGAGAGATACAAGTTCTCATCCAAAACATCGGTAATCACCAAAGTAGATTCGGTAATCCCCATACCCTTTAATAATTGGGTAAACAATTTAGTTTTGGGAGCTTCAACCTTCAGCTCTTCAACAACAGTTAAACGGCCTTGACGATTCAGTTCAGACAGAATTGCAGCCATACCCGCACGGTACATCTTACGGTTAATTTTTTGGCTGAAGTTTTCTTCTGGGCTGTTAGGGAAGGTTCTACCACCACCACGCCACAAGGGGCTGGATGACATACCAGAACGAGCACGCCCCGTTCCCTTTTGCCGCCAAGGTTTTGCCGTGGTATGAGATACCTCAGCACGATCTTTTTGCTTACGATTACCGCTACGGGCATTCGCTTGGTAGGCAACTACCAATTGATGCACTAGGGCTTCGTTAAAATCACGACCAAACAGCACGTCAGAAGCTTCTAACTTCCCGCTTTCTTGTCCTTGCAAATTAACTAACTTGAGTTCCATTACGCCCCCTTAACTGCTGGACGTACAACAACGTCCGCACCCTTGGCACCAGGAACTGCACCACGTACCAATAACAACTGACGTTCAGCATCAACACGAACGATCACGAGGTTTTGCGTTGTGCACTTCTGATCGCCCAAATGACCTGCCATACGCTTACCGGGGAACACACGACCGGGGTCTTGTGCCATACCGATAGAACCTGGGGCATTGTGGGAGATAGAGTTACCGTGAGAAGCACGTTGGGAGCTAAAGTTGTGGCGTTTGATACCGCCAGCAAAACCCTTACCGATAGAAACGCCAGTCACATCAACTTTCTGACCTTCAGAAAAGATGCTAACCGCGATTTGATCACCGGGTTTGAAATTAGCGAGTTCTTCTGCAGACAAGGCAAACTCTTTCAGAACCTCACCTGCTTCAACACCTGCCGCAGCAAGATGCCCTGCTTCTGGCTTTGTCACACGTGATGCGCGACGTTTGCCAAAAGCCACCTGAATTGCGGCGTAGCCGTCTTTTTCAGGCGTTTTAACTTGGGTCACACGATTATTCGACACGTCAAGCACTGTCACAGGAATGGACGCGCCATCCTCTGCAAAAATGCGAGTCATGCCGACCTTGCGACCAACAAGGCCTAGACTCATGTTTATTCTCCTCATCGCCAGCTGCGATTGGCTGACTGATGTGCACACAACAATGGATAACTCATAAAAGACGAGTTACCCCCTAAAGGGGCGGCATTATAGCCGCCCAAACCAAGTTATTGCAACTTGATCTCGACATCAACCCCAGCGGGCAAGTCAAGCTTCATCAAGGCATCCACAGTTTTATCCGTGGGATCAACGATGTCCATCAAACGTTGATGGGTACGAATCTCCAACTGGTCACGTGAAGTTTTATTCACATGGGGAGAACGCAAAATGTCAAAACGTTGCTTACGGGTGGGCAGAGGCACAGGGCCACGCACCACAGCACCAGTACGCTTGGCGGTATCAACGATTTGCAAAGCAGACTGATCAATCAAACGGTAATCAAATGCTTTGAGACGAATGCGGATTTTTTGATTTTGCATGACTATTCCAAAGAACACGCGGCAAGAGCTCAAACACTCCTGCCGCAACAGGTTAATTAAAGAACAAAATTACTCGATGATTTTGGCAACAACGCCAGCACCAACGGTACGACCACCTTCACGG
>CAZOBT010000055.1:0-11295 GCA_964578025.1 uncultured Rhodocyclaceae bacterium
CCCCGCGCCGAGGAGTAAAACTTGACCAAGGCAAACAAATTGCTCAAATCGGTCAAGGCCAAGGCTGGCATACCATCCGCCACAGCTTTTTTAATCGCATCGCCAATACGGACAATGCCATCGCTAACGGAATATTCACTATGAAGACGGAGGTGCACAAAACTCGGCATGATAGGCAAACGGAAAATTCAAGAATGGGGGCGAATTTTAAATTGATTAGCCAGAAAAAAAGGCGATTACGGCATGAAGTCCGATGTAACGGCGAGCGAACAGCGATATAGCCGTGATACTCCCTGCGATGTTTCATTTGGTCTATTTATTAAATTAATAAGATAGACTTGCTTTATTGGCTACTTTTTACTTTGGTCTAGAAACTAAGGTGGAAAAACCTAGGTTAGCAGCACGTCCCGCCCTGTGGCACGAATCTGTTAAAATGCCCGCCAATTCAAAGGGAAAGGCAGGAAATGCACCAAGTGCTCCTTGCCTTTCCCGTTTTATTTTTAGTCGTATTTCTGCAAGGAAGCACAAGGGGTAAGCTCATGACGGCACAAATTCTTGACGGTAATGCACTGGCAAAAGAGCTGCGTGCAAGTTTTAAAGACCGCGTTGACGCATTGACAGCCAAAGGCCAGCGTCCCGGTTTAGTGGTGATTTTGGTGGGTGAAGACCCTGCCTCACAGGTGTATGTAAAGAACAAAGTCAATGCCTGTGAAGCGGTGGGCATGTATTCCGAAAAGATCACTTACCCCGCTGATGTGGCGCAAGAGGTGGTGTTAGCCAAGATTGCCGAACTGAATGCCGATGCGAAAGTGCATGGGATTTTGGTGCAATTACCCTTACCAAAGCAGTTTGACGAAGCCGCCATTTTGGAAGCAATTGCCGCCGAAAAAGACGTGGATGGTTTCCATGCTGAAAACGTTGGTGCCTTAGCCCAAGGCAATCCCCGCTTTATTCCTTGCACGCCTTACGGGGTGATGCAGATGTTCAAAAAGGCCAATGTTGATCTCACGGGCAAAGAAGCGGTGGTGATTGGGCGGTCAAACATCGTCGGTAAGCCGATGGCCTTGTTGTTGTTAGCACAAGGCGCGACGGTGACGGTGTGCCATTCCAAAACCGCTGATTTGCTGTTCCATACCCAGCGGGCAGATATTGTGGTGGCGGCTGTCGGTCGTCCACGTATGGTCACTGGCGACATGATTAAGCCCGGTGCGGTGGTGATTGATGTCGGGATTAACCGCCTGCCAGATGGCAAATTGTGTGGTGATGTCGATTTCGATTCATGCAAAGAAGTCGCTTCCTGGATTACCCCCGTTCCCGGTGGCGTGGGCCCAATGACGATTACCATGTTGTTAGCCAATACCATTGAAGCCGCCGAGCGCGAAGCAGGTCTGCGCTAATCGTAAAAGTAAAAAACGAACTGACATTAAAAATTGTAAGGAATGATGATGACAAACAATTCCCCGCTCGTTGGTGTGGTCATGGGTTCAGATTCTGACTGGCCGACGATGCAAGCGGCTGCGATTATTTTGAAAGAATTTGGCGTGCCGTTTGAAGCCAAAGTCGTTTCCGCCCATCGCACCCCCGATTTGCTGTACTCCTATGCCGAAGAAGCCCAAGCGCGTGGCTTAAAAGCCATCATTGCCGGAGCGGGTGGAGCAGCGCATTTGCCGGGGATGTTGGCGGCAAAAACCATCGTCCCGGTGTTAGGTGTGCCAGTGCAATCTCGCGCCTTATCTGGCAAAGATTCGCTGCTCTCCATCGTGCAAATGCCCAAAGGCATTCCCGTTGGTACGTTTGCCATTGGTGAAGCTGGTGCAGCGAATGCGGCCTTGTTTGCGATTGCCATGCTTGCCAGCCACGATGCCGCCCTTGCCGAAAAATTAACCGCTTTCCGCACCGCGCAAACCCAGAAGGTCTTGGCGATGCAGTTGCCAGCGGTGTGATGAGTGTCATGAGCGAGATGAGTGTCATGAGTGTGATGAGCGAAATGATTCTGCCGCCTGCCACTTTGGGCATGTTAGGTGGTGGGCAGTTAGGCCGATTTTTTGTCGCTGCTGCGCATGAAATGGGCTACACGGTCTGGGTGCTTGATCCCGATCCACATAGCCCCGCCGGGAAAATCGCTGACCAGCATGTGTGCGCCAATTACGACGATTTTGCGGCCTTAGACCAATTCGCCGCGAATTGCGCCGCCGTGACGACAGAATTTGAAAACGTCCCTGCCGCCACGCTGGAGTATTTAGCCAAATTCATCCCAGTACGCCCGAACGCCGCTGCCGTCGCCATTTGCCAGCAACGCATTGCCGAAAAGACCTTCCTGCGTGATAACGGCTTGCCACATGGCGATTTCGCCCCGATTTATGCCGAGGCGGATATTGCCGCTGCCCATGCCGGATTGTTCCCCGGCATTTTGAAAGTGGCACGGTTTGGTTACGACGGCAAAGGCCAAGCCGTGGTGAACTCCCGCGACGAAGCCTTAGCCGCGTTCCGCCAATTCAAGGGCGAAACTTGCATTCTGGAACAAAAACTGAGCTTGGATTACGAAGTATCCGTGGTGTTAGCGCGGGATACACACGGGCAAACAAAAGTCTTTCCGGTAGGTGAAAACAGCCATCGGCGTGGCATTTTAGATGTCACGATTGCCCCCGCCCGTACCTCGCCGTGTATGGCCGACAATGCGCAAGCCATCGCCGAACAGATTGCTGCCAAGCTCGGTTATATCGGTACGCTGGGCGTGGAGTTTTTTGTTAGCCGAGGGCAGTTGTTGGTCAATGAAATGGCTCCGCGCCCGCATAACAGCGGACACCACACCATTGATGCCAATCTCACCAGCCAATATGAGCAGCAAGTTCGCGCCGTCTGTGGTTTGCCCTTAGGCGATGCCAGTGCGCATTCGGTGGCGGTGATGGTTAATTTGCTCGGTGATCTGTGGTACGACCCAACGACGGGCGAGTATTGTGAACCCGATTGGGCGAAGCTGTATGCCATCCCCAATTTGAAGCTGCATATGTATGGCAAACACCAAGCCCGCCCTGGACGCAAAATGGGACATTTCACGGTGATTGGGCAAAACGCCACCGAGGTACACGCCACGGCAATGGCGGCACGTCGCGCGATTGGCATTGTGGACGCATGAGTGGGCGCATGATGGAAACGCTGGAAAGCTTGCCACACCCCGACCTTGCTCCGGCAATGTATGCCAAGGCCGCCGCGACCTTGGCAGCGGGTGAGTTAGTCGCCCTGCCGACCGAAACGGTATATGGCCTTGGCGCAGACGCGAGTAACCCCGCCGCCGTGGCCAAGATTTTTGCCGCCAAAGGCCGCCCCGCCGATCATCCTCTGATCGTGCATTTGCCTGCCGATCAATGGTTAGAGCGGTGGGCGTGCGACATTCCTGCTGTGGCATGGGAGCTGGCGGAAATGTTTTGGCCCGGCCCTTTAACCCTGATTTTGCCCAAACAAGCTTGGGTGCCAAATGCGGTAACGGGGGGGCAAAATACGGTGGGTTTACGTGTTCCCGGTCATCCGGTGGCCTTGGGTTTGCTCCATGCCTTTGCTGAGGTGAATGCTAATGCCGGAATTGCCGCCCCCTCCGCCAATCGCTTTGGACGGATTAGTCCAACTACCGCTGCGCATGTGGCTGAAGAATTAGGCGATAAAGTCCCACTGATTTTGGACGGTGGCGCGTGCCAAGTGGGGATTGAGTCCACGATTTTGGATTTGTCCTATGGGGCAAGCGGTGGCAAACCAACCATTTTGCGCCCCGGACACATTACGCCAGAACAACTGGCGGTGGTCTTAGGCGAGGTTCCAGAGATCATGACGGCGCACGGTGCGCCGCGTGTTTCGGGTTCGTTAGCCGCACATTACGCCCCAAGTACGCCCTTGCGCGTGGTCACGGCGGCGAATCTGCTGGATTACCTGAATGCGATTCGTCATCGCGGCGGACGTTGTGGCGTATTGAGCCATAGCCAATTACCCCAAGCCGGAATGCCACACATTTTCCGGCAACTTTCGGCGCATCCGATTGCCTACGCCCATGATTTCTATGCGGCCTTGCGCGACTTGGATCACGAAGGTTTAGATACCATCGTCGTCGAAGCCCTGCCCACCCTTCCCGCCAACTCACCCTTGGCCTCCGAATGGGCCGCTGTCGCCGATCGTTTACGCCGGGCAGTGGCGGGGTCGGGGCAGTGATTCAAGTATTGGTGCGGCTTAAGACCGTGGCAAAAAAGTAGTCCCCCTTGCTTGGCTTGGGAGCTGCCCCAATATCACTCATATCGCTACTGAGCATGGCTAAGTAGTTAAAACATTGTTGCCGTACATACTGAGCCACCAAAAGGCGAAATGGCTCTGGCTGCTGCTGGAGATGGCTTTGGTTTAAAGCCGCGTAATAATCTAGCCGCTTGGCCTTATCGCCAGAAATATTGGCAATCGGAAAGCCGTGGCGCAACAAAATAAAGTTCATCAATAAACGGGAGGTACGCCCATTGCCATCAATAAATGGGTGTATCCGTACCAGTTCAGCGTGCATATCGGCAGCTAAGGCGACAGGGTGTAATGTTGCGGCTGTGGTTGCGGCTGTCGTTGCGGTTGTCGTCAGGGCTGCTGCTGTCGCAGACGTTAAGCGGCTATGTTGCTGATAGTACTGAATCAGTTCTTCCATCAGTTTTGGGACGAGCCACGGCTGAGGAGGAACAAATTCTGTACCGGTAATCATGACTGGCACAGAACGATAACGTCCCCGCTGTTCATGGTGTTGCGGATGATGCTTAAGAATCAGTTCATGTAATGCCCGAATCATCGACTCTGACACCTGCACATCGCCATCAACAATCGCCCGCAAATACCATACCGCTTCTTGATGGTTGATGGCCTCTAAATGCTCGTTAATCGTCTTCCCCGCTACCGTTAGCCCTTCACGAATCACCAGACTCGTCTCAGCCAAGGTCAGGGTATTGCCCTCGATACGATTCGATTCATAGATATATTCAATATCCCACACCGCTTGCAGTTGTTGAATTTGCTGGGGCGGCAAAGGACGGAAGCTATCTAAACAGGCTTTTAACTCATCCAGCTGTTGCAACGCTGCCACTAAATCATGACAAAGCGGAAATACACGCTCTAGTAACGGCAATAAATCCAAGGGCGATTGTGTATGTGCCAAAAAGCGCGAAAAAAACGTTTGGCGTAACGCGCTGCTTTGTGCCAATTGATGGTCAATCATGATTAAATAACATTTGGTCTATAACAATACACATAATATACTTTATGGCTTAGATAAATAAATTCAATTTGGTCTATTTTTAACATTAGGAAGCCTCCCTCATGTCCTTTCCTCCAATCACCTTCCCCCCAAACTGGTTAGATTTTCTGACCAACCCTACGCATCACCATGCCGCTGATGCAGCAGTGTCGGGTTTGTTTAGTCAGTTAGGCGATAAAATCTCGGCGATTGAGGCGGCGGTGGCGGCGCGGGAAACGGCTGGAGCGCGAGTTTTTCCCTTGCCAGAAGCGCGTTATGCTGCCTTACAGCGGCTTGCACCAGAGGCGGTGCGCGTGGTGATTGTGGGGCAAGACCCCTATCATGGCATGGTCAAACTCCCTGATGGGCAGCAAGTACCTGAGGCCATGGGTTTGTCTTTTTCTGTGCCGCAAGGGGCGCGTTTGCCGCCGTCGTTGCGCAATATTTTTAAAGAGTTGGTCGATGATCTTGCTGTCCCGATGCCAACGCATGGCGATTTATCCGCATGGGCAAACCAAGGGGTGTTGTTGCTAAATACCGTGCTTAGCGTTGAACAAGGCCAAGCCAAATCGCATGATGCCTTGGGCTGGCAAACGGTTACTTCGGCGATTTTAGCCGCCTTATCGCGGCATAATCCCCACATCATCTTCGTGCTATGGGGCAAAAGTGCGCAGGCTCTCCAACCTTTATTGCACGCTAATAGCCCAGTGTTGATGTCTTCCCACCCATCACCGATTGGTGGGACATGTTACAAAGGCTTTTTTGGCTCACGCCCATTTTCTCAGGTAAACGCGCTACTGGCGCAAGCCGGGCAAGCTCCGATTAGTTGGTAAACTCGTTGATAAATTCGTTCCTTAATTCGTTTGATGAACTTTTTCCCCTTCGCTGATCTGTTCTTACAGCCCTTGTTAACGGGACTGTGCTTTGCCATTTTGTTGCCCTTGCTGGGCTGTTATTTGCGCTTGCGCCATGAATGGTTGGCGGCCTTGGCCTATTCACAAACCGGGGCGGCGGGGGCGTTGGGGGCGATGGCGTTGGAATTGCCTTTGGCGGGGGGCGGTTTAATCGGCGCGATGCTCGCGGCGGTGGGCAAACAACTCGGGGCGAAAAGTGGGCAAGGTACGCCCTATGCCTTATTGTTGCTTGGTGGCTGGGGCGTATCGGTGTTGTTGGTGGCAAATTTGCCGATGGCAGAACGTATGGGGCACGCGCTGTTTGATGGGCAGTTGTACTTTAGTGAAAGCAATGATTTGTGGTTTGCCGCTGGCTGGTTGCTCTTGGCGGGGCTGGCCTTGTGGAAATTATCCACACACTTACTCTTAGCCCAACTGTATCCCGAATATTTTGCTGCCCGCCATTTACCCGGTTGGCCGATTCATCTTGGCTTTGATCTGCTAGCTGCCACCAGCTTGGCTCTGGCGACGATGAGCCTTGGTGTGATGGCAGCATTTGCCTTGATTTTTATCCCCGCATGGTTGGCCTTTAGCTTAGGAAAGCAATGGCGACAAGCCTTGTGGCTGAGTTTTGGTTTTGGTCTTGTGATTTACCTTGCCAGCTTTGCCTTAGCCATTCAGCTCGACCAACCGTTTGGGCCAATTCTCGCCTTATGCCTGATTAGCGGCGGCGTGTTGGGACATTGCCTAGCGGCAGCCAAGCACTGAGCATACTGAAACGGAAGTTCATGCTGGGGGCTTCGACCCAACGATAAAACACCCCCGCCACAAACAAACTGGCACTCCAGATCAAGGCCATGCCCATTAAAGCGGCTAAGGGGTCGTTAATCGCCAGTTGCGCAAACAAGGCATTGACCAGCATCAATACCGGGAAGTGCGTCAAGAAAAGTGAGTACGCGCTTTTGCCCAAGCTTTGCAAAATCGGGTTATTGCCAATGATGTTCCCAGTTTTTTGCTGGTAAGTAATGCTCCACAACAGCAACAACCCGGTGAGCAAGGCCAGCAAGGGGCGCAAGCGATAGTCATAGATTAACGCGGCAGCAAACACGGTCATGATGGCGATAACTGCCCATTTCTTTTGGGCTTGCCGTTCTAACCAAGCGACAAGCATTCCTAAGCCATACGCGGCAAAGAAGAAGGGCGCGAAGATGTCCCAGTCATCAAAACGATTAAAGTAAAACAAGGCCGCGATACCAAGCAAGGCGGCTAAAAAGATCGCTACGCCCCGCCCAAACCGTTGGCTAATAAAAAACAAACCCAAGGCAAGAACAAAAAGTTGGAAATCAATGGCGATGTACCACACGCCACTGGATAAGGAATCCATGTCGAGAATGCTATGTAAAAAGCTGAGATGCGCCAGCCATTGCCATAAATTGGGAGCGTGTGGCACAAAGTCGGCATCTAAATAATGGCGGGTAACACCAGCGGCTACAACTGCTAAGACCAAAGCAACAATGTATGGAAGAACAAGGCGGGTATAGCGTTTAACAACATTAGACCAAAACTGGATTTGTTGTTGTGGCTTGGCAAGAAAGCTGCGCGCACAGAGATAACCACCTACCACCAAAAACAACTGCACCGCCATACGTCCATAGTGAAACAAAAAGCTCCACAACTGCGGAAAACTCTGCTCTAAGTCCTCGGCAATTGGGCCATAGGCCGAAACGTGGTGCAGCAAAATCAACTGAGCCGCAAGGGCTTTCAAAATATCTAAAAACGGTAAACGTACAGCGGAGGACATGACAACGAGGAGGGGGTAAGCGGGAAGGGGGCTGATTGTACGCCGATTCCCCCTTGAAAAAACTTTCCTTTGCCCATGTGCCATGCTAATGCACCACAATACCCAACTCTGCGATCAAAACTGCCACGATCAGGCGTAAGCCAAAACGAGCTAGGCTTTACTTTTTGCCCTACCCTCGGTATTGTCCAACCCCTGATACGCGCCGATTTGAGCTCAGCTTGCGGGCGCAGTAATAAATACGGCTAAAGCGGGGAACGTGAGCTGTATTTCTTTGATGCGATACAGTGTTACATCAACCCAGTCGCAGCCGTTGCCGACTGGGTTTTTTGTTTTCTTGGATTGCTATGACAAATGCGGATTCTACGGTGGGTTCTGTGGGCTTGGTACAGCCCCAACGCGCCACGTTTACCACTCCAATCACCCTAAGCGGGGGGAGCACGCTGCCAGGGTTTGAATTGGTGTATGAAACCTACGGCAGCTTAAATGCCGAGGCCAGCAATGCCGTGCTGGTCTGCCATGCCCTATCCGGTAGCCATCATGTGGCGGGGTATTACGATGCCTCTGCCCCAGAAAAAACCGCTGGCTGGTGGGATAACTTAGTTGGCCCCGGCAAGCCCTTGGATACCAATCGTTTCTTTGTGGTCGGGGTGAATAACCTTGGCGGGTGTTATGGCTCAACCGGGCCAATGTCGATTAACCCGCACACCGGCAAGCCTTATGGGGCAGATTTTCCCCTTGTCACGGTGGAAGACTGGGTGCAAGCGCAAGCGCGTCTCGCCGATTATTTAGGGATTCAAACATGGGCGGCGGTGGTGGGTGGCTCGCTGGGTGGAATGCAAACTTTAGCCTGGGCGATTGATTATCCTGAACGTATTCGTCATGCGGTAGTGATTGCCTCTGCGCCGAAGCTGACCGCGCAAAATATCGCCTTTAACGAAGTCGCGCGCCAAGCGATTTTGTCTGACCCCGATTTTCATGGCGGGCATTATTACGAACATGGCGTTGTACCGCGTAATGGCTTACGTTTGGCGCGGATGGTCGGGCATATCACTTATTTATCCGATGACCAAATGGACGAGAAATTTGGTCGCCAGCATCGGCATGGTAGCCCGCAATATCATTACGATGTCGAATTTGAAATCGAATCCTACCTGCGCTATCAGGGCGATAAATTTGCCGGGTTTTTTGATGCGAATACCTATTTGTTGACCACCAAAGCCTTGGATTATTTTGATCCGGCCTTGGCGCATCAGGGCAATTTAGCCGCCGCCTTAAAGCCTGCTACCGCTGATTTCTTTGTTGCCTCGTTTACCACCGATTGGCGTTTTTCCCCGGCGCGTAGCCGTGAAATTGTCTATGCCTTGCTACATAACGGGCGCAATGTCAGTTATGCCGAAATTGATTGTGCCGCAGGGCATGACTCTTTCCTTTTAGAAAATTCCCACTACCACGGGGCATTACGCGCCTATTTGCAAAGGATCACGCTATGACCAATTTAGTGGAACGTTTTGATTACAAAGTCATTGCCGAATGGATCAAACCCGGCGAGCGTGTGCTTGATCTGGGCTGTGGCGACGGGGCGTTACTGCGTTATCTGCAAGACGAAAAACAGATTCGCGGCTATGGCATTGAAAAAGACCCGCTAAAAATGCAGGCATGTATCGCCAACGGGGTCAGCGTCTTGCAATTTGACCTTGAGCAGGGTTTGGCAGGGTTTGATGATGATTCTTTCGATCATGTCATCATGTCCTTGTCCTTGCAAACCGTGCATCACACCGAGCAAATGCTGGCGGAAATGTTGCGTGTTGGGCATGAAGCCGTGGTGTCTTTCCCCAATTTTGCTTATGCCAAACATCGGGAGGCGATTGCGGCGGGGCGGATGCCAGTGTCGAAAAATCTGCCCTATCAATGGTACAACTCGCCGAACGTGCGTTTCTTCACCATCGCCGATTTTGAAGCCCTCTGCGCCGATAAAGGCTTTGTCATTCATGAACTTTTCGCCCTTGCTGAGGGTAATGTCGTCACAAGCAATCCAAATCTGAATGCCGATGTGGCCTTATATCGTTTAGGGCGCAGCTAACGTGGTGAATAAACCTAAGCTTCTACTGATTGGTTGTGGCGATGTGGCATGGCGGGCATTGCCTGCGTTAACGGCGCGTTATCGCGTCTTTGCCGTATTGCGTGATGTGACACGAGCGGCAAAGTGGCGCGATGCGGGAGCAACACCGCTGCTTGCCGATTTAGACCAGCTTGCCAGTTTGCGCCGAGTAGCCGCCTTGGCCGACTTCGTTTTACACCTTGCCCCGCCGCCGAATCAGGGACAGGTTGATCAGCGTACCCAAAATTTACTCGCCGCGTTACGACAACACCGCCCCCGCTGCTTAGTGTATGTCAGTACCACAGGTGTATATGGTGATTGCAATGGCGCGGTGATTGATGAAACCCGCCACCTTAATCCACAAAGCCCCCGTGCCCTGCGCCGGGTCGATGCCGAAACTCGCTTGCGCCACTTTGCACAAACCACCAACTGTCGTGTGGTGATTTTGCGTGCGCCGGGGATTTATGCTGCCGAACGTTTGCCCTTAGAACGTTTACAACGCGGCATTCCCGCCTTAATCGCCACCGAGGATGTGTATAGCAATCACATCCATGCCGATGATCTGGCGCAAGCCTGCGTCTTGGCCTTGCACCGAGGTAAGCCTAATCGCGTGTATAACGTGGTCGATCATTCGGATTTGCGCATGGCAGATTATTTTGATCTGGTAGCGCAACATTTCGCCTTACCTCAGCCACCCCGCCTACCACGCTCAGAACTTGCCCAAATCGTTTCCCCAATGCAGCTTTCGTTTATGCAGGAGTCACGGCGGATTAAGAACGAACGCTGTACTCAGGAATTAGGTCTATCTTTGTTATACCCCGATATTACCGCTGGCCTTGCTGCTGAAGGAGTTCGCTGATGTTAATCGTTAAATCGTTGCACTTATGGATGGTTGTGAGTTGGTTTGCTGGCTTGTTTTACTTGCCGCGTATTTTTGTCAATTTGGCGATGGTGCCTGCCGATAGCCTTGCCGAGCGTGATCGTTTGTTATTGATGGCGGGCAAGTTGTATCGCTTTATGACTCCCTTAGGCATTTTGGCGGTGGGCTTGGGGATGTGGTTGTGGTTTGGTTATGGCTTTGCCGGAGCGTGGTTACATGCCAAAACCTTGCTCGTTGTGGTTTTAATTGTCTACCACCTGTATTGCGGGCAGTTGTTGCGCCAATTCCAAGCGGGGATGAATCAACGTAGCCATGTTTGGTATCGCTATTTCAATGAAGTCCCGGTGCTGATCTTAATCGCCGTGATTTTCTTAGTGG
>CAZOBT010000056.1:0-4450 GCA_964578025.1 uncultured Rhodocyclaceae bacterium
ATACCCAACACTCAGCATTAACAACACCAATAATTCCAGCAAGATACGGGTTTTGGTTTTAATGCCTAGCCACGGGCGGTTTTGGATAAGGAGGGCGGTTACGTCGTCGTGGCTGTTATTGGTTTTAGCGGTCGTAATTAAGGTGGCGGCAATTTCATCTAAGCTTTGTTGGGTTTTTAAGCCAGCACTGAGAATGTCTAATAATTCTTTAGTGCTGGTAAATTTATGTACGCCATCCGAACATAATAAAAAGATTTCGCCTTCGGCCAGTGGGATTTTTTGGACGGGGGGAATATCAATCGCGCTGTTGCCGATGCCAATCATGCGGGCGGGATCGTCGCCGCTGCCTCGGGCGGGGATAGGCAGGCCAAGGTTGCTATAGGTTTGATCGAGGGTTACACATTCCACGGCCCAGCCGCCGGGTGCCGGGCTGGGGTGGAAATGGTAGAGGCGGCAATCGCCGACATGGGTGATTTTGGCGCAAGGTGCAGAAAAGGCAGACAAACTTGGCGGTGATAACCATAGGCCGATTAGAGTTGATGCCCCTGGGGCATCGCTATATTTACGCAAACGATTTTGTACCGTGTTATTTAAACGCTCCGCCCAATTCTTTTGCAGGTGTTTATCACTGCGGGCAGGATTTTCCGCACAAAAATCTAATACGGTAGAGCTGGCAATATCCCCATGACTGCCCCCACCGACACCATCGGCAACACCAAAAAAATAATAATTATTTTGCGGTAATCTACCTTGATTACGGAAACAGCGATAAGAATCTTCATTTGTGGCATGGTAAATCCCGACCGCGCTTGCTGCACCGCTAAAAATACCACCACGTAACTGCTGATAATATTTTTTAAGGCGCGAGAGCCATGCCATTTTATTTTCTTTATTCTCTGCCTTTGGTGTAACAACAGGGGTGCTGGGAGGCAATATGATTGGATGGCTCATTTAATGGCTCGCAAAGTCAGAGAAACGGTAGGGGCATGTTTGCTATATTTTTCGGCAAGAATAATTTCCTGCCCAAACTCCCAAATAAATTCGGCAGGAACTGGGCTTTTCGCCGCATCTGCATATACCGCCCCATTACTGCGATGGCCTAAATGACTGACCTTAATCCCTTGCGTGGTGATTTCGTCTAAACGTAAATGTTGGCTAGATACGCCTTTATTGGCATCAGGAATGACATAGTTTTGACCTTGGCTACGCCCCAGCGTAAAGGGCAAATGTTCAATATCAATTTGATGGCTACCATTGGCATCTTTAATACTTAATAAGGCCAAGGTTTGTTTTTCTGCGGCTTCCATAATTACCGGGGTTGCCGTCGCAAAATCCGTTACTACCGGAGTTGCAGGGGCAGCATTGTGCAACGGTGTAGAGGCAATATCTTTAATTAAAATGCGCGGAAAATCTTTTACATCCGCTGTATTGTCGGCATTAGAAAAAATAATCCAATCGCCTTTACGCACTAACGCCCCAAGATCAGTAGCCTTATTTTCTGGGTTGGGCGGGGTTAAGCGGGTTTGATTTAGCCATGTGCCATTCCGTGCCGCTTGTTCGTAAATAGCAACTTGATTATCTTTAATCGTCAGTAAGGCATGACTCCGCGAGACAAACGTCCCTTGCAAATTAATTTTATTTGCCCCGGCGGGTGCAGGTTCAGCTACCGTGCCTAAATAAATGGGATATGTGCCAAACTCCATCGTTTTACCCAGTGGATTGGCAGCATCAAAAATTTGCAGCTTAAGAATGGGGCCAGTGAGTTGATTGGGTGAGTTATTTGTTCCAATAGGATTGGCATTACTACTGTAATTTGTCGGGCGCACTCCCCATTCACCCATTAAATACACCAAAAAATCTTTTTCTTGATTAACGTTTGAGTTAGTGCTTAGAAAATCTAAGGATTCATTCTCTACTTGCAAATTTTCAGCAGGGCGTTCCCATAAGCCAGTAAAGCGATCCAAAATAATATTGCGCTGTACCTGTTGTGGAATAAAGGTCTTAATGTAGTTAATCCGACCTTGCTCTTTAAATTCCGCAAAAAAGGTTTGTAATAACGTTACCGCTTCTGGCGTTTGTGGCTGGACTTCAATGCGGTCAAGAAAATAGGCATCGTCACGGGCAATTTCTAAATGCTCGCCAAGATCGTCACGGATAAAGATTTGCAAACGGGCTTCAATCGCTTGCGTTAGGTCTTGGTAACGTTTGGTCTTGGGCTTCTCTGAGGCCGTGGTGACGTTCTCTGGATAGGGATTTTGCATTTGGTCTTGCGATTGCGAGCTAAACCCGTTTTGCCCCTGTTGCTGCCCTTGCCCCTGCCGGGGGAGGCTGCTTAAATCGTCACGCTCACCGAGTACGGTATTGATGATGGTGGTAAGAATTCCCATAAGATTTTTCCTTTTTATTGCAATAAACTTTTATGCCTTTTAAGCATATTCAATAAACTCTAATGTCACCATATGCGCCATTGCGCCTTGATCTTTGGCGATAAATTGGCAACGCGATTGGCAACGTGGAATGGGGGAAATGGTGCGTTTAATTTCTTCGGCATGGTCTTTTAACTGCGCCACAGACACTTGATCTGGGGCGAAATCAATCCTTAAGCGCAACTGTTGCCAATCGCCTTGCGCCATTAAATGCGTATTGATGTAATCACGGATTGCCAGCCACGCATCTGGCCACGGTTGCGTAAACCGTTGTTGAAAGCGGCGGAGTTGCCCTTGAGAGGATTGAGGCGGGAAATTATGCTTCGTCATATCGTCCTTATCCGTCATTTTAGGGTTTAGTCGCTGGAGTTTGCTGGCTGCGCAACTGGTGCATGATACGGAAAGCAATTTCCGCACTACGGTTAGAACCATGATCGCCGGGCGCGTCAACTAAGCCTTGGCGACTACCTTTGGCATACCAATTCCGTTCTGACAGCACGGCAATCGCCTTATCAAATTTTGTGCCGTTTTGCCCAGATTGGAATAAGGCGGCATACCATTTGTAGGGAATTTGTTGGTAACACGCCGCCATCCCGGGATGTTGGCTACCGTAGGGAATCTTCGCACAACGTTCGATAATTTGCGTTAAACGGCGTTCATCGTCAGAAAATGGGGGCGTTCCGGTTTTACCGGCTACCCAGTCGATTTGCTCACAATTACCGATGTTGGCAGCCTTACAGGCATCTGCCGCTGTTCCCGTACCAGGAATCCCCGCCCCGCCTTTTTTATGCCCATAGCGCAAGGCATTAACCAAGCGTTGCGCGACATTACTGGGGATCGTAATTGGGCTGGGCTTGCCCGCTTGCAGCCCCGGTAAGGTTAGGGGTTTGCCTTGGTTGTCGCTCAGTTGCTGCAAGAAATAGGGGCGAGCTTGTTCGCTTTGCCCATTCGCCGCAGCCCCTAGCCGTGCCAACATACTCGCAACGCCCAACGGTGTGGCGCGGGCATTGCCTTGCCCCCACCCTTCAGCAACGAGGCCAGCGGTATTCCCCCGGCAATTTTCCCAACCTTGCGTCCGGCAGTCTTGCAAGCGGCTGGCATTAACCGTGCTTAGTTGGTTCGCGCTGAAATTGGCAAATAGCCGCCCATCCAATACCCGTGTCCCAAATGGACGTTGCAAGCCTTGTTGCGAGACCACGCGCTCATCCCCACGCCGCCCGAATAGGATGTCAATAAAGCCACAATCTTTGTCTTGCACACCTTGCGCACAATGAATGTTCCAGCCTAATTGCTCGGCGGCTTGTGCCACATAAGCGGGGCGATCACAGGCGGCAGAATTGCCACCGTCAAAACAGAAGAGGCGATTGAGAAAGCCTTTGGAATCCGAGGTTTTTAGCTCATGGGTCAAGGCCGCATCATTGACGTTGTAACCCGGCGTACTCAAAAAGCCTAAGGCTAAAATTGGCTTAACCGTCGAGGCAGGCATGACATCGGTAAACACGGCATGATTCAGCAGCATATCTGGGTTGTAACGGGGTTGGCGCGGCAAGGCAGGGCAATCGCTATCGCGCCCAGGGCCATCGTATTGTTGGGCAAAGCAATCGGTATGCGCACTGGCAAGGGCTTCAATTTGCCCCGTTGCCACATCAATAATCGCTACCCCCGTCATACGCACCGCCGCTTCTTCAAAAAACTCGCCACTGAGTTTGGCAGTCTCGGCTTTGTTTAAGCCCAAGGCCGTGCAAGCGGCTTTATCGCCGGTATAACAGCGTGCGGTTTGTTGGGCAATGGCTTGCGATTTCAGCTTAAACGTTAAATGACTATGCCAGCCAATATCGCGCACATGTCCCTCTAATTCATGCTGATTTAGCCCATGTTGTTCTTTGGTGGTAATGGCACGATATAACGCTGTCGTAGGAAAGCGTACTTCGTCTAAATCGCGCAACAGATGCGCCAACGAATCGGGCAAGGCAGCGGCTAATTCGGGATTCGCTGCGTCTTTCAGTTTTAAGGGTTTAAATTGC
>CAZOBT010000056.1:4550-10934 GCA_964578025.1 uncultured Rhodocyclaceae bacterium
GGCAGCGGCTAATTCGGGATTCGCTGCGTCTTTCAGTTTTAAGGGTTTAAATTGCGTTGGGCTTTGTCCGGGAGCGGCATTTGCTACGGCGCAATAGCCATTCTTACCGTTATCCAAATAATAGCCGCCCATAAAAATACAACCGGGCAAGCCACCCCACGGGCTATTTCGTGTAAATACATTGCTTGGCACACTTGCCCATTCGACATTTTCGAGTTGTGCTGTTTTTGCAGGAATTTTCCAGCGTAGCTCAAGCAAGGCTTGTGCTTCATTACGGGCTAAAAGGCTTAAGCCCCGTTGCAGATCGGCGCAACTCACCTTATTCGCCTGTAAAGCCGTTGCCCATAGCTTGCCATCGACCAACAAACGTTGGGGCAACAGGTAGTTGCCAACCCCTAAACGCCCACTGTCCTCTTGCACCCCCGCCATATCTGCTAGGCGGTTTTCGATGCCCTGCAAATGTTCTAACAATTTCTCTGCTTGAGCAGGCTGACATTGGCTAATTTGCGCCAAACTCGCGGCATCAAGAATCCGTTGTTGCACGATGGCTTCGGGGCGCAGGCTGGCGATTACGGTACTAAATGCCGCGACCGCCTTTTTATCTTGATAGCTTGCAGTTTCCAGCGGTTTTTTTAACCAAGTAATGCCTTTATATGCCGAAACTAAAAGCAACATCGTCAATAAACAAATAATTAGCGTATTGCGAAATAAATTGGCGCGTTTGAGATTATCTGGAGAATCAGTACGCATTACGCTTGCTCCCGAGGTAAGAGATTAAGGTTTAAACCAAGGAAAAAGGCGTTGCTTAATAATGACCATACGCCAAAACTCATAAAGGGAAAGGTAATGCCAGTTAACGGCAACCAACCAAGATTCCCCGCTACCGTCACGCTTAATTGCGTTAAGGTTAAAACAAACCAACATAAGGCCAGCCAACTTGCCCAAGCTTGTAAAGAAGCTAAACGTTGCCCCGGCTGATAACGGCCTTCGGTAATTTTGGGGTGATATAAAATTAAATGGCGTAGCCAAAAAACAATAAAGCCTAATAAGGCCAATGCCCCACCTAAGCCCCAAATGCCTTGAATCGCGGTGAAGATATAATCACTTTGAGTTTGCAAGGGCATACCACTACAAGCGGAATGGCTTTCGTTACCACACCACGGCACATCGCCCAGACCATAACCAAAGCGAGGAATTGATTCGCGGAAATAATGCAAAATCGCCATTTGGTCATTTGCCGAAGCATAGGGATTTACGGCACTTTCAATACGAATGCGGGTGGTGTCATGATATTGACCGAGGGTAAATACCGCCCATGTGGCTAAACCAAGCACCGCTACGACCATCAAGGTACTGATAAATAAAGAACGGCCCCAAGCGCGTCCATCATAATACAGCCACGTTGCCAACATTCCCCCGGCAATAATCACCCCACCATATAGGGTGACTAATAAAGGCCCTTGGTCATCGGTAATAATTTGTCCAGCGGCAAATAAAACAAGGAATAAAACAAAAGGTTTTAAAAAATAGAGAAATAAGCTTTTATCACGGGTTTTTAATAAACTTTCGCCCCGTAGAAATAATAAAAAAGCGAAGCTAAACACAAACAACACACGGAAAATTTCTGAAGTCATTTGCCGATAATGATGTAAGCCAAGACCAAGGCTAATCACAGTGATGGCGGAAAGTAGCCACGGTAGCCATTGCACAATATTGTTATTGGCATTGATAAGTTGCAGCCGCCGCGAATACAGATTAAGCAAGCCACCTAAAACATGGAAACGGAAAGTGGGCAGTAGCGATAAGAAAATAAAACACACAAATAAATTGCGTTGTTGCTCTAATGCTAAAAAGCGATTACGCGGATGACCATGCACGCAGAGATCAAGCAATAGCAACCAGACTAATCCCAGCAATAACACCACACCGGGAAAGGCCAAACGGCTATTCAGGGTTTGTGCCGGTAGCGGGGAGAGCTGGATACGCCAGCCGCTGCGCAAGATGACAAACACCAGCATGGCACAGGCAAAGACGGCGGGGAAAAAGCCATGCCGCAAGCTAACCGACCAGCTAAACGGCACTGGCACTTGTGTCGCCCAGCCTAAACCCGCCCATAGGGCAATGGCTAAGGCTAAAAAACGTTCGGGATGGGCTAAAGCGCGTCGTCCAATTTGCAATAAGCTCCATGCCAACACAGCGTAAGCGGTAAAAAAGAGGATGGCGCGTTGTGGCAAAGGCTGGGCTAATTCGGCTTTTGCCGCCACGTCGGGGCTTTTATAGGCTTGTTGTAACAGGGTAGTAGCTTGGTTTAATGCCTGCTTTAGATCGCCAATTTCCGCACAACTTTCTCCCCCAGTTTGAAGGTTTGCCAAACTTGCTAGGCTTGGTAATGCCCGAGTTTCGCTCTTGTCCCAACGTTGAATTACCGCTTTTTTACCTGCCAACATTGCCGCCATCAGCAACTGTGTATCATTTTTCCCCAAGGTGGTTTGTGCCGCGCTTAACCATGTGGCGGCACAGGCTACGGGTTGTGACTGCCAAATTGGGGCTTCTGGGGTGTTGATGTTTTTAATGCCATAGGTTTGGCGATAAAAGGCCAGATCATCCTCCTGTTCCCGATCTTCTGGCGCAGGCATGTCTAAACCTGCACGGGCAAGGGGCAAGGCGGCTTTATCTTTTTCAGCTTGGCTAGAGGTTTGGCTAGATAGGCGATTACTGAGGTGATGTTGCACTTCTTGCAGCCATTGCTGCAAACGTGCGGAATTGTCGCTGGCAACGGCGGTGCTGCTTTTAGACAATTTGCTGTCGCCGCACAATAATTCTTGCCATGAGGCGGGGGCGTTTGCCACCGTATTTTTTGCTGCCGTCGGCGGAGTAGGCTCTTGGTAAGCCGTTGCACAAATTGTCGCTAAGATTGGGGCGGCACGCGGTAATTGAATCTCACGTTCTTGGTCGGCAGCGTAACGCGCTGTCGTATCTTGGCGAAAATCCTCCCGATAAAACGCCATTGCTTGCCACGCTAACAACACCAACACCAGCAAGGTCAACAATCCTTCCACCACCCATGCTTGACGTAAGGTTGCCCCCCAACTCCCGCGCAATATCGCCGTGTTCCCCATCACTGCCACCTATTTTTGCTCAATCAATCGAAGCCAGCGACTATGCTATGGATTTGTGGCAAGGGCAAGGTAGGGGAATGTTGCACAGTGTTTCGGCTAGAATGAAGCTCTTGTTCCTTACAAGCCGCTTAAGCACACCATGTCCTATCTCTGGCGTTTTTTCTTCGTATTCCTTGGATTAGCGATTTTGTATATCGCTTTTACTGCGTACCAACACCCAGAGTTACTGCTAAATTTCATGAATATGGTGTATTGCGGCTAAGCATACAAAAATAATTATTACTATAAATCATAGAGTTAGACTCCATGCCGAGCCAGCCAATTGATTTGCGTAAATGTTTAAGCTGCCAACGTTGGCAGGGTTGGCGCAAGTTTGAGCCTGTAACACAACACGTCGAGTATGACGAAGCTCGCCCAGAAGGTGAGTGTAAAGAAGGGCCGTGGCATGGCAGTTTGCGTAGTGTCAAGAATGCCTGTGGGCGATGGGTGCAGTGGCAAACGGATGTTTAATTTTCCTAAGTATTTCACCTAGGTTAATCCTCTAATTATCGTTATAGGTGTCTTCCGCTATGCTCTTTTCGGTGCAAGAGGTAACGGAATATTGTCAGTGATCACAAACTGTCACGGAAACGATATTGATTCCCCTTGTTTTTTTCTCAGAATAGCATCCCATTCCGAGATGTGATTTCTACAAATTTTTATGGAGACAAGAAAATATGGCAATGGATGTCGTTGATTACGAAATCTTTGGCGAAGAGATGCAATACGTCGAAGTTGAGCTTGATCCCGGTGAAGCCGCTGTCGGTGAGGCAGGAGTCATGATGTATATGCAAGATGGTATCCAAATGGACACCATTTTTGGCGATGGCTCAGCACAACAAAGTGGCTTCTTTGGCAAGCTAATGGGAGCAGGTAAACGCTTACTTACGGGTGAGTCCCTATTTACTACGGTATTTCACAATGAAGGCATGGGCAAACGCCGCGTCGCATTTGCCGCGCCATACCCCGGAAAAATTATCCCAGTTGATTTATCCGATTTAGGTGGTACGTTAATTTGCCAAAAAGACTCTTTTTTGTGTGCTGCCAAAGGGGTGTCCTTAGGCATTGCCTTCCAGCAAAAAATTGGCGTTGGCTTGTTTGGCGGTGAGGGCTTCATCATGCAAAAGCTTGAAGGTGATGGTATGGCCTTTATTCATGCAGGCGGGACATTAAAAGAAGTTAACCTGCAACCCGGTGAAATTTTGCGTGTTGATACAGGGTGTGTGGTGGCTTTCCAACCTAGTGTTAACTTTGATATTCAATACGTTGGCAAGATCAAAACCGCCTTGTTTGGTGGCGAAGGTATCTTTAATGCCGTATTACAAGGCCCCGGCAAAGTATGGCTGCAATCTTTACCCTTGTCCCGTCTGGCAGATCGCATCGTTTTATCTTCTCGTGTCGCTACGAGTTCTGGTGCTGGAGGTGCGGTTGTAGGTGGCTCGGCGTTGGGTGGTTTGTTTGGTGGTGACGATGACTGAGCGGCTTTCCGCTACCGCTCGTCTTTTTGGCCCCGGCTTGCCGGGGTCAGGGTGCGAGGTTGCTATTGATTGGTGGGCTGGACGCTTACGTTTAACTGCCGAAGATGGGCAATCTCGCGCTCTTGCAATTTCTGCCTTGCAAAGTCAAAGCACTGGTTTTAATGCCACACAACATCAACTGACATGGCAAGAAAATGGGCAATCCTTTGCCTTGCATCTAGACAGTCAAAATCGACAAATTCTTGCGTCTCATGCACCAAATGAATGGCACAACTGCTTTCAACAAGCCTCTTGTCAACAGCGTTTTCTTCACCGCCGCTTTCGTTTTGCCTGTTTTAGCCTAGCCGCTTTATTGTTATTGCCTGTTTTAGCCCTTGTTTTATTTATTTTAAATATTGACAAACTGACTGACTGGGGCATCAATCATCTACCGCATCATTATGAAACCCGTTTAGGTGAGCTAGCCCTCGCCCAAGTCAAACTACAAAATCGCCTAAACAGCGAAGGGCTAGCAGTACGTAGCATTGAGCACATTGGCAAACAACTTACTCCAGATACACCCTATAGCTACCGTTGGTTTGTCAGTGATAGCAAAGACATCAATGCCTTTGCTTTACCCGGTGGGATTGTCGTAGTGAATGCTGGATTGATTCAAGCAGCGGATTCGGCGGAAGAGGTCGCCGGAGTAATTGCCCATGAAGTTGCGCATACCGAACTGCGTCATGGCACCCGCAGTATGTTAAAAAGTCTTGGCTTACGCACCCTTGCCGTTTTATTTTTTGGCGATTGGGGGAGTAGTGTTGCAGGTGATATGGCAACACAGCTTTTAGAACTGCGTTTTTCACGCCAAGCTGAAAATGAAGCGGATCGAGATGGTTTAGCACGTTTGCAACGCGCAGGAATTGCTACAGATGGCTTGTTAACTTTTTTCAAGAAACTAGAAGAAAAACGCAGCGAGCTGCCAGAGTTACCTAGTGTGTTATCCACCCATCCTTTGCCGAGTGAACGTATTGCCGCTTTGACACATCTACAAAGTAAACAACTTGGTAATCCTGTCTTACCGTTAGCCATTGATTGGCAAGCTGTGCAAAAATCTTTGCAATAAACAAAATAAACAAGGAAGAAAAAGCAATGACAAGAAAAACCAAATTCAATTATTTGCTGACAGTCCTTTGGTTTTGCGCTTCTACACAAAGCCAAGCGGCAGATTGGCATAGCCAATATTCCAATTTGACCCCATCAGATTGCCGAACTATTAGCAGTGATGAGCATGGCGCACGTTTACGTTGTGTAGGCCCCGCCAAATATCAACTCGAACTTCTTGCCTCTGACCGTGAAGATGTGAATCTTATTTACCCAAGTGGCAAAGTTCACAAACTCAAGCTCATTCAAACCGTTGGCAATGGCTTTTCGCATCTTGGGAAAAAAGCGGAATGGCGATTTACTAGCGGAACAAATGAGCCAAGTGCTTTGATTTTGCGCTTCAATGTGGCTGAAGACACGAGTAATACGGGAGCAAGCACCTCATATCTAGTCGTCAGCAAAATTACTTCTTCTGGGGCTTGCGTAACAGCCGTGATTAAACCCAGTGCAGCGGCAAACGAACTTGCCCGTGAACACAGCGAACAGGCGACAAATCGCCCATGTTTACCCGCTCGGTTTTAATGGCGATGTAATCCAAGTGATTTAAAACTCGGCTCGACGATAGCACTCCATCACCCGACCTGTCACAGGGTGACAAAAACGCA
>CAZOBT010000057.1:0-10869 GCA_964578025.1 uncultured Rhodocyclaceae bacterium
GGGCTGCAATACCGGATTCGCGCCTTTGGCATGAATTTGCACTAATTCTTCTTCCAACAACGGGGTGAAATGCAATTCGGGATGAATCACCGGGCCGCCAACAAAAGCGCAATCCAATTTGTGCTGCAACACCAGCTCAGTTAAAGCACTGCTGGTTTCGGCGACCACGCGCAATTCAACGTTGGGATGCGCCGCTTTAACCACTTTAAGCGCGGCGGGCAGATGCACGGCGGCAAAGGTTTCCATTGAACCAATGCGCAACTCGCCTTCACTTTCGCCCACTTGGCGAATCGCCAGCGTGGTTTGTCGCTCTAATAACAACATCTTACGCGCATAGTCGAGCAACACCTTACCCGGCGGCGCAAGCTCTAAACCGCGCCCGGTGCGAAAAAATAACTCCGCCCCAAGCTCCTCTTCTAAACGGCGAATGCGGCTAGTGACGTTGGACTGCACCGTATTTAATTTGCGCGAGGCAGCAAGAATCCCGCCTTCTTCAACCACGGTTTGAAAAGTACGCAATGCGACTAATTCCATGTTGTTCCTCCGTCTATCTCTGCCGCCTCGCATCGCTAGGCTATCTAAAAAAGAGAATGCTTTATTCAAAACAATTCATTTGTTAAGAATGATTATACGTTTTATTGTGCTGAGCAAGAACTCAGCAACACGAAGCAACATAAACCAACACAAACCAACGAGGTGTGCCATGACGACAAAGATGACGGAGCAAAAGCAACGCCTACGGGTGTTAAGTGCAGGGATTTTTAGCTTGATATTGGCAATGGGGGTGGGGCGGTTTGCCTATACGCCTTTGTTGCCGATCATGCAGCAACAAGCCGGTTTGAGCTTGGCAGCAGGCGGCTGGTTAGCGGCGATCAATTACTTGGGCTATTTGAGCGGGGCTTTGCTCGCCGCTTCGATTAGCGATTTAGTCTTAAAAGACAAGCTCTACCGCATCGGCATGGTCGTCGCCATTATCAGCACGGCCTTAATGGGCATCGCCCCGAATGTCTATCTATGGGCGTTTTCGCGCTTTATCGCTGGTTTGAGCAGTGCGGCGGCAATGTTATTAGGCACGGGCTTAATCTTGAATTGGTTGATCCGACATAACCATCGCAGCGAACTGGGGATTCACTTTATGGGCGCGGGCTTTGGCATTGCAGGTGCAGCCGCCGTGGTGGCGTGGATGAGTGAGTTTTTAGACTGGCAAGCGCAATGGTGGGTGTTAACCGCTATCGCCTGTGTTTTGCTCTACCCGGCCTTACGCTGGTTTCCCACGCCAGATAACAGTGCGATGACGCAGAGCGGGGCGAAATTGCAAGACAACCCGCCCAGCCCCTTATTTATGCGTTTATTCATGGCAGCGTATTTCTGTGCGGGCGCAGGTTATGTGGTGAGTGCGACCTTTATTGTGGCGATTGTTGACCATCTTCCCGGCTTAGCAGGACGTGGCACGCTGACCTTTTTAGTCATTGGTTTAGCCGCTGCTCCGGCCTGTATCGTGTGGGATTTTATTGCGCGGCGTACTGGGGAATTGAATGCCTTGATCTTGGCAGCGGCCTTGCAAATCGTGGGCATTCTCTTGCCCCTGACAGGCAATAATTTAGTCAGTGCCTTAGCCGGAGCAGCCTTGTTTGGCAGCACTTTCTTGGGCATGGTGAGTTTGGTACTGACGATGGCAGGACGTTACTACCCCACACGCCCTGCCAAAATGATGGGTAAGATGACCGTTTCTTACGGTGTGGCGCAAATCCTCGCCCCCGCGATTATTGGTTGGTTAGCCAAAAACTCCGGCAGTTATAACGTCGGCCTGTACCTCGCCGCCGGAGTGATGCTGGTTGGAACCTTGATTTTGCTGGTGCTAAAGCTGGTTGAACGCCAAGAACGGGCAGTAACTGCCCGTCAGCAAGCACAGATCGATAAGCATTGGCTAGGCAAAATCCTCAGGGAAGTGGCGTAAGGCACTGAGTACCGGGGCGGGAGTCATGCCGCCCATCGCGCAGAGTGAGCCGTGTTGCATGGTGTCGCACAGGCTCTGTAAGAGGGCGAGATTGGCGGTGACATGTTCACCCGCCCGGATTTGTGCCAAGACCTCGCTACCGCGTGTCGAACCAATCCGGCACGGCGTGCATTTGCCGCAGGATTCATGGGCGCAAAAGGTAAAGGCAAATTGCGCCATTGCCGCCATATCCACATCGGCAGCAAACACCACCACGCCGCCATGTCCCAACATCGCACCAGCGGCGGCGAAGGCTTCGTAATCCAAGGGTAGGTCTAGGCCAGCAGCGGGCAGATACGCCCCCAAGGGGCCACCGACTTGTACGGCGCGAATGGTTTGCTGTGGCAGTGGTGGCGTAAAGTCTGCCAAGACCTGCGCCAGCGATAGACCAAATGGAATTTCGACCAATCCAGCATGTTGCACTTGACCTGAGACCTGCAAGACCAACGTACCACGTGAGCTTGCCGTGCCAAATTGCGCATAGGCCGCCGCCCCATGCGCCATGATGTAGGGCACGGTAGCCAGGCTCAGTACGTTGTTGACCACGGTAGGTTGCCCAAACAAACCTTGATGCGCCGGTAGTGGCGGTTTGGCGCGAACTTGCCCGCGTTTGCCTTCCAGACTTTCGAGCAAGGCGGTTTCTTCCCCACAAATATACGCCCCCGCCCCGCGCCGTAATTCAAGATGAAAGCCCCGCCCTGAACCTAAAACATCGTCGCCCAAATAGCCTGCTGCCGTGGCTAAGTGCACGGCTTGTTGCAGGATTTTCCATGCTTTTGGGTATTCCTCCCGCACATAAATAAAGCCCTGATCTGCCCCAACTGCCAAGCCAGCGATGACCATGCCTTCGAGCAGACTAAACGGATCACCTTCGAGCAACATCCGATCCGCAAACGTACCGGAATCGCCTTCATCGGCATTACAAACAATGTATTTTTGCTTGGTATTGCTGCTGGCGGCTTTCACGGTTTGCCATTTCACGCCAACGGGAAATGCTGCCCCACCGCGTCCACGCAACCCAGAGGCGGTGATTGCCGCAATAACCTTATCCGGCGATTGTGCCAACGCGGCACGCAAACCTTGCCAGCCACCATGCGCGGCGTAATCGGCAAGAGATAGCGGATCAATTACGCCAACACGGGCAAAGGTTAGGCGTTGCTGTTGTGCAAAAAAGGGCAGTGCCTCAACCTTGCCTACCGCCAAAGGATGCGCCCCACCATGCACAAAATCAGCGGCAAATAAGCTATCCACATCGGCAACACTCACCCCAGCATAGCCAACTCGCCCCGCCGCCGTCGCCACTTCGACCAAGGGTTCTAAGCTAAAGTCGCCCCGCGACCCAGTGCGGATCAGTTCTAGGGCAATGCCGCGTGTATCAGCCTCAGAGCGAATTTTTTCGGCAATTTGGTCTGCCCCCAGCGCACAGGCTGAGGTATCAAGTGGGATATAGATACGAATCGCTTCTACTGCATTTGGTCTGTGCATGGCTTATTTCCCCTCGTTGCCAACATTGCCCACCTCGCCATTGGGATTAAGGCGAGTAGGCTGAATTTCAGCCAAGAGGTTGGCGAGTTGTGCTGGCACTTTCTCTGCACTGACGCGCCCCAAAATCTGCTCGCCCACCCGCCATGACGGGCCACAGGCGCAGTTACCCAAGCAATACACCGAGGCCAACGTTACCGCCCCATCCGCTGTTGTTTGCCCCACAGCAATGCCTAAGGCTTGCTGCACGGCGGCGACGCTGGCCTCGCCACCATTGGCCTGACACGCCTCACCGCGACACAGTTGCAGCACACACCTCCCCGGCGGGGTAGTGCGCCATGTTGGGTAAAAATGAATCACCCCATGCACCTCGGCCTCAGACACATTCAAGGCTCGCGCAATGGCAGGGGTTAACGCGGGCGGCAAGTAGCCCAGCTCATCCTGTAGATCATGCAATAAAGGCAACAAACTCGCCTGCACCTTGGCATGTCGCGCTAAACACCGTTGTAAAACCGCTTGCATCGTGGTTGTCTCCGTTTTCTTGGTAGCGATGAAATTGGAGCTAGATTTTAGCGGGGATGAGGCGTTGTTATAACGTGGTTCTAAGGAATTACACCCCTGCACACACGGGACATTGGGGGTCTTGGCGGAATTTTATGGTGCGCCAATTCATGGTTAAGCCGTCGAGTAATAACAAGCGACCGCTTAGCACCTCGCCGGTTTGGCTAAGGAGTTTTAATGCTTCCATGGCCTGTGCCGCCCCAACAATCCCGGTGATGGGGGCGAAAACGCCCATCACGGCACAGCGGATTTCCTCAACATCTTCGCCTTCGGGAAAAAGGCAGTGGTAGCAAGGCACATCGGCTTGGCGGAAATCGTAGACACTGAGTTGCCCATCAAAACGCACCGCCGCCCCAGAAACCAAGGGCTTGCGTAAGGCCACACAAGCGCGGTTTAAGGCATGACGAGTGGCAAAATTATCAGAACAATCCAACACCACATCGGCGGCAGCGACTAAGGCCGCTAGGTTGTCAGGGGTGACACGTTCTTGCCGTATCTCAACTTGGATCAAGGGGTTAATTTCTGCCAAGGCCAAGCGTGCCGATTCCACCTTGGGCATACCAACTCGTGCCGTGCTATGCAGAATTTGGCGTTGTAAATTGGTGTGGTCAACCGTGTCATCATCGACCAAAGTCAGTTTGCCCACACCAGCGGAAGCTAAATACAACGCGGCGGGACAACCTAAGCCACCTGCACCAATAATCAACGCATGTGCAGCAAGCAAACGTTCCTGCCCGGCAATCCCAATTTCGTCTAAAAGAATATGGCGACTGTAGCGCAGGAGTTCAGCATCATTCATAGATTTATTTGTATTCGCGCCATTCTGGTGGCGTATCGTCATGATCGCCATGTGGATGGTGTTCCCAAACTTGGGCATAGGCTTGATGGCTGCTTTTTAGAGGGCGTTCTTTTGCATGTAAATTATGCAATTGCGTTTCTTCGGCATAATGCGTTAACGCACGCAGCAGCTTACTCATCAAGGTGTTATCTAAATGAAAACCACGATCTTCTAAGTGGTCTTCGAGTTCTTGCAGGGTATGTTCCTGCAAATCATAAGCCACATGCACGCGGCGTTGTTCAGTCCGTGGCTCGGCAGCAACAGCCTCTAACTTTGTGAGCTGATCAGCCGCTTCAGGTACCTGTCCGGGAGGAAATTTGGCAAAAAGAATGTCACGTTGCTTAGCAAGTTCGGCGGCAGTGTTTTTCATCATCTTTCTCCTAACGGGTGACTGAAAGCGGCTTGCGGCTTAAAAGGTTTAGTTACTGGCTTCCTTTTCTTTGTCCTTGCCCTTGGCTTGTGCCACAGGTTGCCCTTTGAGCAAAGCAATCGCTTGGTTCAACTGATAATCCTCTTTAGAACCAAACTCTAAACGTACTGGTGGGTCATCACGCAAATGGTCTAAACGGTCAATGGCTTGTTTGGGGGAAGCTGCACGCGGGATTTCTTTTTCCTTGTCGTTATTCAGATGTTTATCTAAATCCGCCTCACGCACTTGGAAACTATTGCCATTACTGTTGGGGGTTTCTTCCACGATGTAATCTGGCGTAATTCCCTTGGCTTGAATCGAACGACCGGATGGCGTGTAGTAACGGGCGGTAGTTAGCTTAATCGCGGTATTGCCGGGCAACGGCAATACGGTTTGTACCGAGCCTTTACCAAAGGATTGCGTGCCTAATACGGTGGCGCGTTTTTGATCTTGTAATGCACCTGCCACAATTTCTGACGCAGAGGCTGAACCACCATTAACCAGTACCACCATTGGGACTGTTTTGGCTTTAACGGTAAGTTCCCGCAAGGGGTCAACCCGTGTGCCACGCAAATAGTCTTCGGGCTGTGCCATGTACTTTTGCCGCGCGTCCTCAGTACGCCCATCGGTAGAAGCAACCAAGGCACGGGGGGGTAAGAAGGCGGCGGATACCCCAATCGCGCTATTCAACAAGCCACCGGGGTCATTCCGCAAATCCAGCACCAAGCCTTTCAAATCGCCTGATTTGTACACATCGTTAATGTGTTTAACCAATAACTGCATCGTGTTTTCTTGGAACTGGGTAATCCGTACATAACCAAAGCCGGGCTCCATTAGCTTAGATTTCACGCTTTGTACTTTAACGACTTCTCGCGTCAGGATGAACTCAATTGGCTTGCCCTCGCCTTTACGCAAGATTGAAATCTTGATCTGGGTTTTAGGTTTGCCGCGCATCTTCTTCACGGCTTCATTGAGCGTCATGCCCTTAACTGGGGTGTCATCAATCTTGTAGATCAAGTCACCAGCTTTAACCCCTGCACGATGCGCGGGAGTATCTTCAATGGGGGAAACGACTTTAACGAGGCCATCTTCCATCCCCACTTCAATCCCTAAGCCACCAAATTCACCATGCGTGCCGACTTGTAATTCGCGGAATGCCTCAACATCAAGATAAGCCGAGTGCGGATCAAGGTTCGACAACATTCCCGAAATGGCATTCGCAATCATCTTTTTGTCATCGACGGGTTCAACATAGCCTTGTTTGATCGCGTTATAGACCTCAGCAAAGGTTCTTAGGTCTTCAATCGGCAACCCCGCCCGGCCTTCTTTTTCGGCAAGGGCAGGAAGGTGCAGGCTGATTAAGGCACCAGCGACGAAACTACTAATGACAAGAGTTATTTGTTTTGCTTTGCTCATGCTATGTTTCACTTGAGGCTGACCCAGCGCAGTGGGTCGAGAGGTTGGCCTTGGTGGCGGATTTCAAAGTATAAACCGGATTCTGCATTACCACCGCTATTGCCAATGTTAGCAATGGTTTCGCCTTTTTGGACAACATCACCAATCTGTTTTAGTAAGGCATCGTTATTGCCATAGATGGAAAGATAACCATTGCCATGATCAATAATCAATAAATTACCAAAACCGCGCATCCAATCAGCATAAACAACGCGCCCCGTGGCAATCGCGTGCACAGCTTCTCCGGTATTAGCCCTGATAAATACGCCTTTCCAAGTGTGAGTTCCTTCACGAATTGCCCCAAATCGTCCAAGGATGGCTCCCCGTATTGGTGGGGGCATTCCAGCGCGGAATACGGGGGGGGCGGCAGGTGGTGAGGGCGGTGGCGTAACGACAACCCGAGGTTCAACTACTGGTGGCGGTGGGGTGACGGGTTCGGATGGGGTTGGCGAAACCGGGGGAGAAACCGTATTTTCTGCAGTTTTGCCTCGCTCTATGGCTTGTTCAGCACGCTGTTTGGTTTCACGCTCAATGGTGCGTTGTTTGATTTCACGTTGGGCGGCAGTACGTGCCTCAGCCATTGTACGTGCTGCTGTTGTGGCGCGTATGGCAGCTTCTTTCGCCGCTTCCTTCGCTGCTAATTCCCGTGCGGCGGCTTCTTTGGCGGCAGTCTCTTTGGCTTTTGCGGCGCGTGCTGCCAACATCCGGGTGATGCGATCAATCAGTTGGGCAAGGCGTTTTTCATTCGCTTCCAATTGCCCGATTTCTTTGCGCTGCGTGGCAATTTTGTCGGAAATTTGGCTAAACACGGTTTGTTTGGCTTTGCGCTGTTCCAACAAAGCATTTTGCTGTTCCAGTTGCTTTTGCTCAACAAGGCGTAAGGCTTCGGCTTCCCGTTTTGTCATTTTGGCAAGTTGCTTTTTCTTGTCTAAAAGCTGCTCAATTTCTTGCACTTGGGCATGACGTTGTCGCGCCACGAGTGAGAGGTAATATAGGTTGCGGCTAATTTGTGTTGGCTTCTCGCCACTAAACAGCAATTGCAAACGCCCAGATTGCCCATAGGTGTATTGTTGGTACAACTGCTTCTCCAACTGTTTTTGGTGTTGCTGAAGCTGGATTTCTAGGGTCTGTGACTGGGTTTCTAGGCTTTTCAAATTGCTTTGCAATTCGCCTTTTTGTGAGGCCAGCTCGTATAAGTCACGCTGTAAGGTTGAAATTTGCTTTTCCGCTTCACGCAGGTTGTCGGCAATATCGGCTCGTTGTGCTTCGCCACTGGCAACTTCTTTGCGCAAAGATTCAATGCGTGAACGCAGTTCTTGCAAATCCGCTTGGCTTGTATTGGAGTTGGTATTCGCTGCGTCTGCGGCGGGATGAGTTTTGGCAGCAAAAGCTGGCGTAATACTGCTGATAAGCATCAACAAGGGCAGGAAAAATAGCGAAATGAGTTGCACCAATGTCCTTGGGATATATTGGGGGTGTTGTTGTTTGAATTGTGCAGACGTGAAACAAGCCGGTATGGGCATAATCAGGAAGACATCGGGCGAGACAGGAGCTTGTATTTTATAATGGATCATCCTTATCCCAAGAATGGAAACCTAACGTGGAGCTACCATCTTTTAATTTACTCGATAAAGAAGAACATATCGAAACAGCGGCGCGTGCCTTGAAAGCGATTGCCCACCCACTCCGCTTAAAAATTCTATGTGTCCTTGGGGATCAAGAGGCTTGCGTACAAGAAATTGTGGATGCAGTGGGTACGTCACAAAGCAATATTTCCCAGCACTTGGCGATTCTGCGTGATAAAGAAGTGTTAGTTAAGCGTAAAGATGCTAACCGTGTTTATTATCGAATTGGTGATGAGCGAGTTTTGCAACTCATTGATATGATGCGCCAAGTTTTTTGTAGCTGACCCCCAAAATAACCTAATCATTTGTTGGAAATTGGAGTAGATCAAGATGGATTTTGTTTTAGCGAATATTTGGCTGATTACCTTGGCGGTAAGTAGTGGTGTCATGTTTTTCTGGCTGACATGGCAGGGTAGTAGTGCCAAAAATATTAGCCCCTCCGAGGCTACCTTACTCATCAATCGTGATGCGTTAACGATCCTTGATGTGCGTGAAGCGACTGAATTTGCGGTAAGCCATCTTCCTGACGCAAAAAATCTACCTTTATCTAAGATTCCCGCCGAAATTGCACCGTTTGCCGCCTTAAAGGATCAAGCGGTGTTGTTGTATTGTGCCTCTGGTGGTCGTTCTACCGCTGCGGCGCACCAATTAAAGCGTCAAGGCTTTACCCAACTGTATAACTTGGATGGTGGGATTGATGCGTGGATCAATGCAGGTTTGCCCACCAAGAAGGGGAAGAAATGAAACATCAACCCGTACTGATGTACACCACGCAAGTTTGCCCTTACTGCATTCGCGCCAAGCAGTTATTGAAACTGCGTGGGGTAGAAGAGATTACCGAAATTCGCATTGACCTTGACCCAGAACAGCGGGATTTGATGATGCAGAAAACTGGGCGGCGTACCGTGCCACAGATTTACATTGGTGATACCCATGTCGGGGGCTGCGATGACCTGCACGCGCTGGATGCGGCTGGCGGGTTGTTGCCCTTGTTGGCTGGGGCATAAACCGCCTGTTCTACCTGCCTTGCTATATGGTTTTATCTTGTTTCTGTTGTTTGTATTTAGTGTATGTAGACTAGTTCTCCTAGTTTTTTAGTTGTTAAATTTTTATTCTTTTGGAAAATAAAGTTTTATGGAAAATTCAGCGAATCAAGAAGTTGCAGTGCCTTCTTTCGGTATTGAAAAACTGTATGTACGTGACTTGTCGATTGAAGTGCCAAATGCACCAATGGTCTTTTTAGATGCAACGCCCCCACAAGTCGAAATCCAACTAAATACCCGTGCGACAGCGGTGGATGATGGCGTATTTGAAGTTGTGCTCACCGTGACCGTGAAAGCGACTTTAGAAGAAGAACGCACCTTGTTCTTGGTTGAAGTTGGTCAAGCCGGTTTGTTCCGTCTGCAAAATGTGCCAGAAGAGCAAGTTGAGCCTTTGCTGGCTGTGGCGTGTCCCAATATTCTCTTCCCCTATGCGCGGGAAGTTGTCTCTGACTCCACAGTACGTGCAGGCTTTGCCCCCATCTTGTTGCAACCCGTGAACTTTGAAGCCATGTACATGGCGCGTTTGCAAGAGGCTAACGAAGCCGCTGGCAACGCCACGGTGCAATAACATTGTTGTAAATCACACCGTAACGCCCGGCCTAATGCTGGGCGTTATGTCAATTCTGTAGGGTAAACATAATGAAAATCAGCGTATTAGCGGCTGGAGCTTGGGGAACAGCCTTAGCCATTGCCTTTGCGGCACGCCATCAAATCACTCTGTGGACAGCCGAAGCTCCTGTTGCTGAAGACATACTGCATACGCGAGAGAATAAACGTTACCTACCCGGTTTCCCCTTACCTGAAACTATCACCGTGAGCACTAATTTGGCAGCGGCGATTCAAGGGGCGGAATTGTTGGTGATTGCTACGCCAATTGCTGGGTTACGCAGCACAGTAGAAAACCTAAAACTGTTACGTAATACCGCACCATTGATTTGGGTATGTAAAGGATTTGAAGCGAATAGCGGCTTGTTGCCACATCAGGTTGTCGCCGATGTGTTAGCCGGACAAAAGATTAACTACGGGGTTTTATCTGGCCCAAGCTTTGCTGAAGAAGTGGCAGCAGGGCAACCTACCGCCGTCAGTTTGGCTGGTAATGAACTAACATTTGCACGCACCTTGGCAGAAGAACTGCATGGCGGAAATTTACGGGTTTATGCCAATGATGATCTCGTTGGCGTAGAGGTCGGTGGTGCGGTAAAGAACGTGATGGCAATTGCCACGGGCGTATGTGATGGCCTGAAATTTGGCCTCAATGCCCGTGCCGCCTTAATGACCCGTGGTCTTGCCGAGATTTCGCGTTTAGGTGTCGCATTAGGTGGGCAACGCGAAACCTTTTTAGGGCTGGCGGGTATGGGCGATTTATTGCTGACCTGTACTGGTGATTTGTCGCGTAATCGTCGTGTTGGTTTAGCCCTTGCCGAGGGTAAACAACTGGCGCATATCCTTGCTGATTTAGG